>CAVRRG010000070.1:0-39537 GCA_963723365.1 Calditrichota bacterium
ACCCCAGACGAAGAAATTTCCGGATTATCGCGGCTATGCCGGAAGAATTGCCGGCGGATCTTTTAAACCGGGAGACGAAATTGTTGTTCTGCCATCCGGCTTTTCATCAAAAATTAAAACTGCGCATCTGTATGATAAAAGCTTAAAACTCGCTCATACACCGCAATCTGTTACACTTACACTGGAAGATGAGCTCGATATAAGTCGCGGTGACATGATTGTTAGAAAAAACAATCAGCCAAAAGTAGATCAAAATATCGATATTATGATTTGCTGGTTAAATGAAAAGCCTTTGCAATTAAATGGAAAATACGCGTTGAAACACACTACAAATGATGTGCGCTGCATGGTGACGGACGTAAAGTACAAAATAGATATCAATACCCTTGACAGGAATCTGGAAGATAAGCAGATTGCTATGAATGATATTGCCCGCATATCTTTGCGAACAACAAAACCAATATTTTTTGATTCCTACAGGAAAAACAGGATAACCGGCAGTGTGGTTTTAATAGATGAAGCTACAAATGAAACAATATGCGCGGGAATGATTGTTTAAGTCTATTCTTAATAGTTTAATTTGATATACTTTAATATTTCTTTTTTGGCATTTTCTAAAGTTGTTTTTTGCATATCAAAAGTGAACTCTGCATTTTCAGACTTTTCATAAGTGGCAGACACACCCGGAACATTTGTATAAATGCCCTTTTTGGCTTTCTCATAAAAGCCATTCGTGTCAAATTTCTCTGCAAATTCAGGTGTGGTCTCTAAATGAACTTCTATAAAGTTTTTGCATATCTTTCTCACAAACTTTTTACTATCTGTATATGGAGAAACAAAGGATGCTATGGCAACAATGCCATTTTTTTCAAGAATTGATGCTAAATGGCCCACTCTTTTTATATGCCTGTTGATATCTTTTTGGTTAAAGCCCGTTTCCGGAAACAGTGCGCGCACGGTATGACTATCCAGTCTTTCATATTTTCTGTTATCTTTTCCAAGTTCTTCAGCAATCATATCTGCCAATGTTGTCTTACCCGAAACGGGGAGTCCTGTAATCCAGACCACAAAAGGTGGTATCTCTTTTTTACCAAATTTTAATTTATCCCAGCCTCTTTCATGAAGATAGTATATTAACATCTTTGCAACCATTTCAAGAAGTCCAACTTCGATAGCCGTATCAATCCTGCCGGTAAAAATATAAACAATAATTACTGTGGTTGTGGTAGCAGTAATGCGCCATGAAACTGTCTTTAGAATGGTCCTTAAATTTGTATCTTTATACATTCATACTTTCAAAGGGTTAAAATTAAATGATTAAACACTAATTATTACTAAATAGATCTTTGTCAATTTTAGTCTTAGATGAGTCGGTTGGTTTGTAAATATACTTTTGAAATAATCTGTAAAATGGTTTAATAATTGCCGGCGCCCACAAAGCTCCCGTTAAAAAGTACATGGTTATTAAAAATATAATTGGCGTGGCAGGCCATTTAATGATAAGTGAAATATTTGACAACAGAAGCAAAATAACAGAAACCACATAGCCAAATCTTTTAACAGATATAGTTTTGATTTTTTTTGGGTCATCCATTACTTAACTTCCTGCGCTAAAGAAACAGTTTCGACCGAGTCAGGGTCGATCTCAACAGAAATTGATTGCATAATTCCATCTATAGTAATGGCTAAACGAGACTCTCCCCTCAATTGTTTTACTGTGCCCCGTAAACCTTTAAAAGGTCCTTCTTTCACCTCGACAACATCTCCCTGCTTAAAATAAGTTTCAAGTTGCAGGGTTTCAGGATTCTCTAATATTTGTTTCAAAGATTCAATTTGCCACTCCGCTACTACGGCTGCGTTGCCCTGGAAATTAACGATTTTAATAACGCCGTGCGTTTCAAGAATTGAAAAACGTTCCTTAAATTCAAACTTCGAAAATATATAACTGGGAAATAAAGGAAGTTCAACCTCCCGTTTACGATCTTTAAATTGTCTTCTCGTTTTTAATAAGGGTAAAAAAACTTCATTACTTTTATTACTTAAAATTTCAAAAACTTTTTTTTCATGACGCGGTCTTGTATATAGAGCATACCAATTTTTCATATGAATATATCTGCTTCCCGATATTATTTAATTTTGAAGAACCAAAATTTAGCACTCACTAGTAATTGTTCAAACTTTTATTATCTAATTAATTAAAAATTTATATTACATAATAACCCTTTTCAAAAGTGATGTATTAAATCAGCGATTGACAACTCAGAATCACCAAGATCTATTCCTTTCGCTATCACGAATGCATTATTAAAGGTATGCATGCCATTAAAAATTGTTTTTGAAAATAAAGATTGGCTCCATAATTGACCTTTTAGATCATAGCCAGCGTTAGCAAATAAAAACAAATCCGCCAGATATAAATCTATCTCTTTTGCATAAGATTTTTTTAAATCATAAACTTCAGCAGCAGATTTAATGCTGTTTATAACTGCTTCATTATCAACACTGTAATGAATTTCTAGAAGTTCTCTTTTAAGTTTTTCTTTAAGAGACTCAAATTCCTGACCGGGATTTATACTTCCATATTTTTCGCGACCTTTTAAATTTATAAATATTCTCCCGGGATACAAAGCATATGCTTTTGAACTGGGATGCATATCTTTAAGCGAGACTGGTATTGGTCTTATAAATTTGAGGTAATCATTCTCCCATAACCAGCGGTTCAGGTAAACTTCCTGTTTTAAAGTCGTAAAACCGTGATCCGATAAAAGTACAAGGGCAGTCTCTTTTTTTATTCTTGCTGCCACTTCTCCAATCAGATCATCCAATCTGGAATAGAACTTTTCGTAAATCTTTACAAACAAAGGATCCTTATTCTCCATGAATTCCCATGTAAAATGATGCAGCCTGTCGGTTTCCATTATATGAGCCAGAAAAAAATCCCAATGTTCTTTCTCATAATAGTACCACATCATTTCAATCCTTTTTTCCAGCACTTCATTAAGATCTCTTAAAAAAGAAGCCAGGTCTGTTTTAGCTAATTCAATATCTGCATCTATTCTGTAACCTCTCTGTTTTAAAAATCGACCTTCCGATTCAGGAAATGTTCCTTTTTCAATATCATTTCCTAAAAAGCCACAGATAGAAATGCCGTTTACTGGTTTTGGTGGATATGTAACGGGAAGATTCATTGAAAACACTCTTTTACCCTTTTCGGATAATTTTTCTAAATGTGTTTTAGATTTCAAGTTACGTGAGTCCGGTGTAAACCATTCCATGTTGGATGGGTCGCGTTCGGTAAAACTTAAAATGCCATGTTCATTTGGATGCTGTCCTGTTATAAAGGAAGCCCAGGCAGATGAAGACACTGGAGGTATGACTGATTTTAAAGATTTAAAAACCCCTTCATTAACAATTTTTTCCAAGTGCGGCATGTAACCCAATGCTATAATTTCGTTGAGAAAAGTGTAAGGGACACCATCAAGGGCTAAAATAAATATGTGTGTTTTTTCTGACATTATAATACCATTTAATTCAAATCATGATAAAAAATACGAGTATTAAAAATAACCTATTAGTCTGTTTATTACACAGAATTTTTTTTGTAAATTAACATTTGAAATAAAATTTTAAAAATGATGAAAATTAAATTTGAACCTTGAATCATTCTTTTTATATTTAAACAATAAAAAAAGACATCTTTGTCTTTTATAACAAAAAGGAATACAAAGAAACTATGATATTTGTTTCTGTAGCGGCACTTGGAGGACTTACACTTTTATTGGCTTTAATGCTGATAATAGCAAACAAACAGCTTCATGTAGAAGAGGATCCGCGCATTGATATAGTTGAAGATTTGCTGCCTCATGCAAATTGCGGCGCCTGCGGTTTCCCTGGTTGTCGTCCTTTCGCTGAAGCCCTGGTTTCCAGCATAACCGCACCCGGGAAATGCACAGTCAGCAGTCCGCAGGGATTAGCGGACATTGCCGGTTTTCTTGGTGTAGAAGTTGGTTCAGGTGAAAAAATAGTTGCGCGACTTGCTTGCGCCGGCGGTACAAATGTTGCTCGTAACCGGGCCGAATATCATGGATTAGAATCATGCACTGCTGCTGCCCTGGTTTCAGGAGGCGGTAAAGGTTGTTTTTGGGGTTGTCTGGGTTTAGCCGATTGTGAAGTTTCGTGTGATTTTGATGCTATTGTTATGAATGAATTTTCTCTTCCGGTGGTAATAGAAGATAAATGCACTGCTTGCGGTGATTGTGTAGAAGCCTGTCCCAAAGACCTTTTTTCTTTGCAGCCCCAAAATAACAGGCTATGGGTAGCATGTAAAAATTTGGATGAAGGCGATGAAATCCTTGAAGAATGTCAAGTCGGTTGCACCGCCTGTGCACGCTGTGCGATGGATGCTCCAAAAGGTTTAATTGCAATGGAGAATAATTTACCCATTGTTGATTACAGTAGAGATCATAATACAAAAGTTCCTATTCAGCGTTGCCCGACAGGAGCGATAGTATGGATCGATGAGAAATTAGGCACCGTAAAAGGCCTTAAAAGCAAGAAGATAATCAGAAAAGGAGATCGCCCGGTAGCATCTTCGTAATTAAAAATATTAAAAGAATAAATAGTATAAAAAGGAGCCTGTCATGGCTAAGGAAAAGAAAAAATTTAAATATACCGGTACTCGCGCGGCACTCGATGGAAATACAGCTGCCATTATGTGCGAACGCGAATCAACAGATGCCGCCGGAGCATACCCTATAACCCCATCGACTCAAATGGGTGAATACTGGGCTGAAGAAGCAGCCAATGGACATATAAATATATCCGGCAGACCGCTGATTTTTATTGAGCCTGAAGGTGAACATGCAGCTGCTGCAGTTACTGCCGGTTTATCCATGACCGGTTTACGCGCTGCTAATTTTTCATCGGGTCAGGGGATTGCCTATATGCATGAGTCTCTTTATGCAGCAGTTGGTAAACGTCTCACTTATATTTTGAATATTGGTGCCCGCGCCATGACAAAATCAACCTTAAATGTCCATGCAGGTCACGATGACTATCATGCGGTTGACGATACCGGCTTCTTCCAAATGTTTGCAAAAAATGCGCAGCATGTTGCAGATCTGAATATAATCTCGCACAGAATTGCTGAATTGGCTCTAACACCTGGCATTATTGCACAAGACGGCTTTTTAACAACACACCTTATTGAATCCATGTTAATCCCAGAACGGGAATTAATCAGCGAATATTTAGGAAGACCAGACGATTTAATTGACACACCTACAGGCGCTCAAAAAATAATTTATGGAGATAAAAGACGCCGTATCCCTGAACTTTGGGATGTAGATAATCCTGTAATGGCTGGTATTGTTCAAAATCAGGATAGCTTATATGCAAAGTGTAGCTGCACAACGTCCGTTCTTTTTTGACCATATTCAGGAATTAACTGAACAAGCTTTTAATGAATTTTATGAACTTACAGGACGCAAATACGAACGGGTTATGACTTATAAAGCTGAAGATGCTGATTACCTGATATTAGGACAAGGAAGCATTATCCCAAGTGCGGAAGTGGTTGTTGATTATATCCGTGAAACAAGGGGTATTAAGGTAGGCGTTGTTGATCTGGTTATGTTCCGACCCTTTCCCGGGGACATGATATCAAAAATTCTAAAAGGTAAAAAAGGTGTAGTTGTTCTGGAACGTCTGGACCAACCATTGGCAGCAGATTTACCAATAATAAGAGAGATAAGAGCTACATTGACAAAATGTGTTGAGAACGGTTTAGCTAAAAAAAGCGTTCCTTACCCTCATCTGGAAACTTACAAATCGAATGAAGTACCGGCACTGTATTCAGGATCCTTTGGTATGGGAAGCCGCGATCTGCAGCCCGAAGGTATAATAGGTGCTATTGAGAACATGCTTCCGGATGGTGCAAACAAAAAATTATTTTATCTGTCAATAGATTTTATCAGGGAAACTGCATTTACGCCAAAACAGCAAATCTATCAGGAAACAATCCAGGACGCATATCCAAATGTAAAAGAATTATCTGTAAGAGGTACAGAAAATCCTAACCTGATGCCGGATGGAGCTATAACCGTTCGTTTTCACTCTGTAGGCGGATGGGGAGCGATAACTACCGGTAAAAACCTGGCTATGACCTTATTTGAATTATTGGGCTATCACCTGAAAGCAAATCCAAAATATGGCTCCGAAAAGAAGGGTCAGCCTACTACTTATTATTTAAGTGCAGCGCCTGAGCCTATTCGAATTAACTGCGAATACTTTTATGTAGATGTTGTTTTATCACCTGATCCCAACGTATTTAAGCACACCAACGCCTTAGCGGGCCTTAAAGACGGTGGAGTATTTATCATTCAAAGTGATATGGATAGCCCTGAAAAAGTATGGGCAACAATCCCCCGTATGTACCAAAATGTAATTATCGAAAAAGACATAAAAATTTTCTATATCGATGGCTTTAAAATTGCCCGTGAAGAAGCCACAGATGTTGAATTACAATTAAGAATGCAGGGTATAGCTTTTCAGGGTGCTTTTTTCGCCGCTTCACCTGTTATGAAGCAGACCGGTCTGACGGATGAAACATTACTCAAAGCTATTGAAGATCAGCTGCAACATAAATTTGGAGCTAAAGGACAGCGGGTAGTAGATGATAACATGCGCGTTGTTAAACGCGGTTTTGATGAAATTATAGAGATAAAAGAAAAGAAATTAACTGATAACAAAGCATTAGATGCTGTTAGCACAGAGCCGGCCCTTCCGATGATGTTGAAAAATGCTCCGCAAAGTAAAGCTCCAATGACCGATATTCATCGCTTCTGGGAGCAAACAGGTAATTTCTATATGCGCGGCATGGGAAACGACAACTTAACCGATCCATTTATCGGGTTAAGTGCCATGCCTGCTGTAACATCTCTCTTCAGGGATATGACAGGTATTCGCTTTGAGCATCCAGAGTTTATACCTGAAAATTGTACAGCATGCGGCAGTTGTTATACAATCTGTCCGGATACAGCTATTCCCGGCCTGGTAAGCGAAATTTCCGATGTTATGGATACAGTAATCAAACGCGTAAAACGAAATCATGGAAAAGTAGAATTATTACCGAAAGCAGTAAGAACTCTGGAAGGGAAACTGCGCACCCTTATAAACAATTCAACAAATGGTCACACCGTAAGCGATCACCTTGAAGAGGCTATTAATCTTACTATAAAAGAAAGTTCGAACAGTGCCGAACTTAAAAAAGAGTTCGATTTATTTAAGGAAGAACTTGGTGATTTCAAATTCGCGATCACCCGTCCCTATTACAATGTTCATGAAAAGAAACAGCCAAACAGTGGCGGTCTTTTCAGCATTACCGTTAACCCATATACCTGCAAAGGTTGTAACGAGTGTGTAGAGGTTTGTGATGACGATGCATTGCGTACCGTTAAACAGACAGAAGATTCAACAAAGCAGCTGCGCAAAAGCTGGGAATTTTGGAACGATCTGCCAACCACACCGGCAAAATTTAACCGCATCGATGATCTCGAAGAAAAGATTGGCGCGTTGGATACGATGCTGCTTAATAAGGAAGCTTACGGTTCTTTTGCCAGTGGTGACGGTGCCTGCTTAGGATGCTCAGAAAAAACTGTGGTTCACCTGTTTATAGCAACAATAGAATCACTTATGCAGCCGCGAATCCAGAAACATGTTGCCCATTTAGATGAACTCATTGCAAAACTTGAAAAACATATTCAGCTAAAATTAATGAAAACCATAGATATCAGTGATTCTGATACCATGGAAAAAATTGTATCCGAAATGAAGAACAGCGATTTAACTATGGCCGGAATTACCAGCAGGCTGGAAAAAGCGCAGGGTTCAGAACCGGTTGATCAGGACTGGTTGCGTATGGTAACCCAGCTACTGGCAAAACTTAAAAACTTAAAATGGAAATATCTTGAAGGTACCACAGGACGTGGTCGCTCTAAAATGGGTATGTTAAACTCTACAGGATGTACTTCTGTTTGGGGTAGTACTTATCCATTTAACCCCTATCCATTCCCATGGGCTAACCATCTGTTCCAGGATTCACCATCACTGGCTATGGGTATTTTTGAAGGACACATGGCAAAAATGGCTGATGGTTTTAAAACTATCCGGATGGCTGAAATGGAATTGGATGGCAAATATAGTGAAGAAGAATCAAAAGAATTTTTCACTTACTTTAACTGGCATCAATTTACAGATGATGAATGGTTATTGTGCCCGCCGGTTGTAGCTATGGGTGGCGATGGTGCCATGTATGATATAGGTTTTCAAAACCTTTCGCGGGCCATGGCATCCGGTAAACCAATCAAAGTTATTATTGTTGACACCCAGGTGTATTCAAATACCGGTGGACAGGCTTGTACCTCAGGTTTTATAGGTCAAATATCCGATATGGCACAATATGGCAAGGCCATAAAGGGTAAAGAAGAACCACGTAAAGAAATTGGCTTGATCGCCATGGCCCACCGAACAACCTATGTTCTGCAGGCTACAATGGCTAACACAAGCCAAATGATTGAAGGTTTTATTGATGGCTTAATGACAAAACGTCCGGCCCTGTTTAACCTCTATACATCCTGCCAACCAGAACACGGTATTGGTGATGACATGGGTGCGCATCAGGCAAGGCTTGCCATGGAATCCCGAGCCTATCCGATTTTTAAATATAATCCTGACAATGGAACCACAGCTGCTGAATGTTTTGATCTTGAAGGCAATCCTGCGATGGAAGATTTATGGCCAAAATATACACTTAAGTATATGGAAAATAATCAGGAAAAATCGATGGAACTGGCAATGACTTTTGCTGATTTTGCCGTAACAGAAGCGCGCTTCAGAAAACATTTTCGTAAAGCTCCGCGTGATACCTGGAATGAAAACATGGTTCTGTTATCCGAATTCCTCGAAATGACTGATGATGAGCGTGAAGGTCTGTTTCCTTTCATCTGGACAGTAGACAAGAAGCAAAACCTGGGACGAATTCTAGTTGCTAAGCCAATTGTTGAATCTTGTATAGAACGCCGTGACTTCTGGATTATGCTGCGCGATATAGCTGGCGTTGAAGTTAAAAAAGGTGAGGAAATAGATATAGAAAGCAAAGTCAGATCAGAGATTATTGGTAAAATTTCACAGGGACTCATGCAATTAGCCGGTGGTGACGGATCTGCTCTCATGGATTTAGCAACTGCGGTTCCTAACGCAAATGAAGCGTCATCAGCTGCAGCGGCAAGTACGACCAATGGGGACTATATGGCCCCCTGGCTGGACACAGAGGATTGCACAGGGTGTGATGAATGTATAAATATCAATCCTAAGATTTTTAAATATAACGCTGATAAAAAAGCCTTTATTCAGGATCCCAATGCCGGCCCTTACCAGGATTTAGTAAAGGCAGCAGAAAAATGCACGGCACAGGTTATTCATCCCGGAAAGCCGGCTGACAGGTCTGCAAAGGATGCTGATAAATGGATCAAACGGGGAGAGAAATTCAATTAAAACTGCACTTATAAGTAAAGCAAAGTATTTCGGAAATAGGATCCTCTGCTTTACATGGGATGCTGAATGTTGATTATGATAATTGATTCTAAAATAGTATGGCATTTTCTTTTATAACAAATAGTACGTTTAAGAACGGTATTCATCCTCCGGAAAACAAAGAGGATACTAATAAGCTGGCTATCAGGCAGTTTCCGTTTGCACCTGTAATGATAATACCGCTTGCGCAGCATATTGGTTCTCCTTCACAAGTTATTGTAAATGAGGGTCAGGAAGTCACGCGTGGACAATTAATTGCCAAAGCTACCGGATTTGTTTCTGTACCTCTGCATGCTCCGGCCAGTGGTATTATCCAGAAAATAGGGAATGTCCCTTCAATAACAGGAAAGATGGTTCCCGGTATTTATCTTAAGCCTTTCCCGTCTTCAAGCCAGGAAATACTTGAAGGAACACCCATACATCCCGATACGGCTTCTGCAGAGGATATTATTAACGGTATTCAAAATGCGGGAATTGTTGGTCTGGGAGGAGCTGCCTTTCCAACCCATGTAAAACTGAAGATCCCTGAGGGCAAAAATGTTGATTCGCTTATTATTAATGGCGTAGAATGCGAGCCTTATTTAACAACCGATCACCGTGTAATGCTGGAACAAAGTGACGATATATTTAACGGCATCCGATATCTGATGAAAATTATGGGAGTTGATAAAGTAATAATTGGTATTGAGGCTAATAAACAGGATGCGGCAGAGAGCTTATCCCGATTAGTGCCCGCTGATCTTGATGTTAGTGTTGCTGTTGTTCCGGTTAAGTACCCGCAAGGTGCTGAAAAAATGTTGATAAGCGCCCTACTTGATCGTGAGGTTCCGTCAGGAGGGCTGCCCGCCGATATTGGAGCAGTAGTAGTTAATGTGGCTACCACTGCAGAGATTGGTCGCCTGCTGCCCCACGGACGTGGAATTCAGGAGAGGGTAGTTACAATAACCGGACCGGCAGTTGAAAAAAAGGGAAATTATCTTATCCCGATTGGCACACCATTGCGTTTTGCTTTGGAATTCGTTGGCATCAAAGAAACGATCAGCCAGGTTTATATGGGCGGCCCCATGATGGGAACCGCTGTCTCCAATCTTGATATCCCAATTGTGAAGGGTACCTCCGGTGTGGTCGTTTTCGGTGAAAGCGACATAAAACCACAGGACAGTAAAATTTATCCCTGCATTAAATGCGGCGCCTGTGTTGATGCCTGTCCAATTTTTCTCAATCCCTCCAGGCTGGGAATACTGGCAAAAAAAGAACAATATGATACTATGACCTCAGAATATCATTTAATGGACTGTTTTGAATGCGGTGCATGCAGTTATGTCTGCCCTTCTAACATTCCATTGGTTCAGTATTTTAGAATCTCCAAATCCCTGGTAAGAAAAAGAGCCGCAGCGGAAAAGGCATCCTGATATGAGTATAATAAATAAAACTTTAAAAATTCAAACATCTCCACATATCATTCAAAGTACACGTGTTGATAAAATAATGCGTCATGTGGTTTACGCTTTAATCCCAACTACCGCATTTGCCGTCTATGCATTTGGTTTTGGTGCCTTACTCGTAATAGGTACAGCCGTATTCTCAGCTGTAATGACCGAACACCTATTATGTAAATTAACAGGCAAAGAGAGTACAATAGGTGATTGGTCAGCAGCAATAACCGGTCTTTTACTGGGCTTAACTCTTCCACCCGCGCTACCTTTATGGATGGTTTTCTGTGGTGGTGTGATAGCGATTGCCTTAGGTAAGTTTATATTCGGTGGCATTGGCTATAATGTTTTTAATCCGGCCCTTGTTGGCCGCGCTGTTCTGCAGTCAGCTTTTCCGGTTGCAATAACCACGTGGTACCCTCCTTTTAGCGTGGACCGCTTTAGCCATATAGCATCTTCTATTTTTACATTTCCTTTTACCGAACCTGTTTATACTGTCAGCACCGCAGCCACTCCCCTTTCTGCGATGAAATTTGAAAATGTTTTGGCAGAGACCGGTGATTTGTTTTTCGGAATGACTTATGGTTCAGCAGGAGAAACAAGTTCGCTATTCATTCTTCTGGGCGCCATATATTTAGCCGGCCGGAAAATGATGAATTGGCGTATTCCGGTTGCGATACTGACAAGTGTATATGTACTAAGTGAAATTCTCTATCTCATAAATGACGCGATTTATCCTACACCAGAATTTATGCTGCTCTCCGGAGGCCTTATGTTAGGTGCTTGTTTTATGGCCTCTGATATGGTTGGTTCACCTATCACCACATTAGGTATTATAGTTTATGGTTTTATAATAGCCCTGTTAATAGTTGTAATCCGTATTTGGGGTGGATTGCCAGAGGGAGTGATGTATGCCATTTTATTTGGCAATGCCCTGTCGCCTCACATTGATAATCTAATAAGGCCTCGCGTATATGGGACCGGGAAAAAGTGGAGTCGCTCATGAACCAGGCTCAAATATTACAACAAGTACCTGCAAACAATTTTGAAATGTTCAGAGCCATGGTAAGCATTGGTGTTTTATGTGCCTTACTTATCGTTCTGACATTTGAATTCACTCTGCCTGTTATTAAAAAAAATAAGACTGAAGCATTGGAAAAAGCTGTATTTAAAGTACTTCCCGGCGCCACTCAAAAACAGAATTTCAAAGTGACTGACAAAGGATTTGAAATGTTAAGCGCAGAAGAAAAAAACGTGCAGATTGTTTATGCCGGTTATAATAATTCAAACGAGTTGATTGGTATTGCAATTGAAGCCAGTGGCCAGGGGTTTCAAGACGTGCTCAACATTTTATACGGCTATTCTCCTGAGAAACAGACTGTAATTGGTTTTTATGTTTTGGAGAGCAGAGAGACGCCGGGTCTTGGCGATAAAATCGAAAAAGATGAAATTTTTTTAAAAAACTTTGAAGCTCTTGATGTTTCTCTGATTGAAGACCTGAGTGCAGTAGCGCATCCCGTTAACCCTGTTAAGAATGGTTCAAAGAAAAACCCCTGGGAAGTAGATTGTATAACGGGGGCAACCATTTCATCCAAAGCCATTGGTAATATAATTAGTAATAGTACTCAACAAATAGTACCGTCCATATATAAAAACAAAGAACAGTTTGTGAAAGAATAAAATGGAAATACAAACAGAGCAGGAAACAAAAAAAGGCTTTTTCAATAACCTGGCAAACGGTGAATCGACCGATGAGTTTATAAAGGGTTTATGGCGTGAGAATCCTGTATTTGTTCAGGTATTGGGAATGTGCCCTGTGTTAGCTGTAACAAACTCTGCGGTAAACGCTATCGCTATGGGATTGGCTACGATGTTTGTTTTATTGATGTCTAATATTCTGGTATCCCTACTAAGAAATTTTATACCAAAACAAGTTCGTATTGCCACATACATATTAATTATTGCCACTTTTGTGACCGTAGCAGATTACGTTATTCAGGCCATTAGCCTGGATGTCCACAAAGCACTTGGCGCTTTTATTGCCCTTATTGTTGTTAATTGTTTGATACTTGGCCGGGCCGAGGCCTTCGCTTCAAAAAATACTATTGGCAAATCCGTTATGGACGCATTAGGCATGGGTATAGGTTTTACATTTGCCCTGTTATGCCTTGGAGTGGTAAGAGAAATATTTGGCAATGGAACACTCTTTGGTTTCCCATTTTTTCCGGAAAATTTTCAGGATTGGGTAATCATGATTTTGCCGGGCGGCGGATTTTTTACATTGGCTATTTGGCTGCTTGTGTTTAATGCATTTAAGGAGAGAAAAACTAAAAAGGAAATGGCATTATGAATTCAGATTCTCTATGGTTTATTTTTATAAATGCCAGCTTGATTAATAACTTTGTATTGGCCTATTTTTTAGGAATTTGTCCTTTCCTGGGTGTTTCCGGGAAACTTGAAACTGCAACGCGTATGGGAGGAGCAGTAACTTTTGTAATGCTCATAGCCTCCATGAGCGCCTATGGCATTCATGGCCTGTTGGTGGCAATAGACGCACCCTTTTTGCAATTAATTTCTTATATAGTTGTAATAGCTTCCACTGTGCAGCTTGTAGAAATGTTTATAAAAAAAATTAGCCCTGCTTTATTTAGGGCCCTGGGCATTTTTTTGCCATTAATAACTACCAACTGCGCTATTTTGGGACTGGCTCTTTTTCAAACAAATAAAGGCTACGGTTTTATTCAAAGCATAGTTTATGCTTTAGGAGCTGGCATTGGCTTTACAATTGCATTAATTTTAATGGCAGGTTTAAGAGAGCAACTGGATTTGGCTGACGTTCCCAATGTTGCTAAAGGTACAGCTTTAACCTTATTGGTAGCTGGAATTCTTTCACTAACTTTTATGGGCTTTGCCGGATTAGGTGGATGAAATGATTAAATCTTTAATTATCGCGGCAACTGCCATTATATTAATGATGGTCGGCTGGATTATCGTTCAAACCGTCTGGCGCAAAGTTTTTACCGGAAGGTGGCTTGGTGAGGATGTATTGGTCGATAGAAGAGGATGTACGGATTGCAGTTGTTTGTTTATTTGTAAAAATGATAAAAATAAAATTTTAAATTAAAAATATAGGGACCAGGAGGAACAACATGATGCATTTATCCGATTTAGATACCGCGGACAGATTCAAGGCCACGGTTAAGAAATCTGTTCGATTTACCCCTAATAATACAGATGAAATTAGAGAAATTCTCTTAGAAATTGACAGACCCGATTTTGTGTATAAAGTAGGGCAGAGTATCGGTGTGCTTGTTAAAAATAACGAATTTGGCAATGAGTATCATCATCGACTATACAGCATTGCCGATTTACCAAAAACAGGTAAGAAAAAAACAACCGTAAAAATCCTGGTAAAAAGATGTGATTTTGTTGACGAAATAAATGGTGAAAACTATAAAGGAGTGGCATCAAACTACCTGTGTGACTTAACTACAAATGATGAGATAGAAATTACAGGTCCTTTTGGTTTGCCATTTCAGATTCCGGATAATAAAGACGCAGATTTGCTATTAATAGGTCTTGGGACCGGGATCGCTCCTTTCAGGGCCTTAATTAAGCATATCTACACCGATATTAAAGGCTGGACAGGTCGGATTCGCTTATTTTATGGTGCAAGAACAGGCTTAGAACTTTTATATATGAATGATGAAAATAATGACTTAGCCCAATATTATGATGAAGGTACTTTTAAAGCTTTTCAGGCTTTAAGCCCCAGGCCCCATTGGGCAGACCCTATTGCCCTTGATTACGCCCTGGAAGAACGGGCCGAGGAAATAATGAATATCCTGGGTAAGCCCGATACACATGTATTTGTAGCAGGTTATGACCCTATCCGCAAAATGCTTGATAAAGCTTTTATTAATATTTTCGGATCTGAGGATAAATGGTATTTGCGTAAAGCAGAATTGGAAGCTGGCAGACGCTGGGTAGAGGTTGTTTACTAGATTTTTTGCATAAAGCTCTTGTTTATTTTTCTCACGAGACCTGGTCCCTCATAAATTAAGCCGCTGTAGATTTGAATTAAATCTGCCCCGGCTTTTATTTTTTGCAATGCATCAGCAGCAGACATAATTCCGCCAACGCCAATAACAGGGATATCAGATTTACTTTTAATATAACGAACTACCTCTGTCGATCTCTGAAAAAGAGGTTTGCCACTCAATCCGCCATTTCCAATTTCGTCAATTTTATGGGAAGCTGTTTTAAGACCCGATCTGCCTATTGTGGTATTGGTGGCAATAATTCCATCAATCTTTGTTTCTTTTACGATTTCAACAATGTCATCGATCTGCGAATCTGTTAAATCAGGGGCTATTTTTAGTAAAATAGGCTTGCGCATATCTTTGGCGTCATTCAGCAATTGCAAAGTTTTTAAAATGTGCGTAAGTGGTTCTTTCTCCTGCAGTTCACGCAGTCCCGGGGTATTTGGTGAACTGACATTTACCGCAAAATAATCAACATAATTAAATAACGCTTCAAAACCTTTAGTATAATCTTCAACAGCAGCAGCATTTGCTGTAACTTTGTTCTTTCCTATATTTCCGCCAATTATTATTCCTGGTTTCGCTTTTTTGATATTATGAATTGTCTTGGTGACTCCATCACTGTTAAAACCCATTCGATTAATTATTGCTTTATCCTTTTTTAGCCGAAATAAGCGCGGCTTATCATTACCGGGTTGGAAAACAGGAGTTATAGTACCAACTTCAACAAAACCAAATCCCATGGCAGAGAAGCTGTTAACATGAGCAGCGCTTTTATCAAAACCGGCCGCCAGCCCTATGGGGTTCGGAAACTTTACACCAAAAACAGTTTTTTCAAGTTTTCCAGATTTTATTTTATAAATCAAGGCTATAAAAGTATTGACAAAAGGCAGTTTAAGAAGGGTTAGTACTACTTTATGAATCAGTTCGGGGTTAAATAAGAATAATATTGGACGAATAATATTTCTATAAATCATTGTTTAATTTAAGAATATTTACAAATAAAAATATGGTTTAAAAGGAAAATCTAAAATCAATATTTTAATATCAGATATCGATCAAGAAACATAAAAGTCAGGTTATTAGGAAAGGCTAAAAATATAACTGTCAGCTCTTATCACTTTCGTTTGAATCTTCAGGCGCTTTGTATTTTTCAGGATTTTCGTCCATTTTTCGAAACTCATCCGTAGTAAGCGCTGCGCCGACTGCTAGCAGTAAAAATACAATAATACCAATAATCAGGATTGTTGTTTGATCCATCTATTAAAACCTCAGGTTTTATATGATTTGATTTATTTTGAACTCATTGTTCTGAAATACAACCCTAAAATTAAATTTGACGGTACCCATATCCCGACAAAAATTCCATAGTCCTGGAAATCATTAAACCATAAATAATTGGCCAGTAAAAAAGCAACCAAAGCTGAAGCAAAGAAAAAGAAATCAGATGTACGAAAACTTTTTAGCCTGATTTCTTTTAGTGTAAAGCTGATACCTCCTACTAAAATCATAAAACTTATTGCACCGAATATAAAGATGATATTTGGATCCATTTATTTTCTCCCGTTTATTACTTGTTTTTTACTTTTTCCGAGCTCATTTTTCTAAAATAAACAACTAGAATTAAATTAGAGGGCACCCACAGGCCTACAAAAAAGCCGCTCCTGATATCACCCGAAAACCAGAGATAATTTGCCAAAGCAAAAGCAATTATTGCCGAAATGAGGAAAAATATATCCGCTCTTTTAAACATAAAACCTCCTATAAAATTACTGCTAGCTTACCAAACTTCCTCATCATCTTCAGTGTATACGACGGCTTGTTCATCAGCCAGCCACCGGGCCGTTTCCAAAATTAATTGATATTATTCAAAACAGAATATACTTGTCGCAGGCGCCAGAGCTAAATTTCATCAGAAAGAGTCACAAGATAATCTTTGAGCTGGAGCATTTGATCGGGATCATCGTAACTAAAATAGCCCCTTATTGTATTTTTATTATCAATCAAAACAAACTTTGTTGAATGTCCGTAAGGTAGTTCACCACCCAACTTAAACCCTTGTTTATAAAGATCTTGGATTACTTCTTGTTGCGTTCTCAAAAAAAGCCAACGATTATCAGAGACTCCCCAGTTCTGTGCATAATCTTTTAGGGCCTGCATAGAATCCCTTTCAGAATCAACACTAAAACTAATAAACTGGATGTTTTCTGAGCCTCGAAATTCTTCATAAAACACAGCCATTTCACGTGACATTACCGGACAAATTCCCGGACAATTGGTAAATATAAAATTGGCAACAGAAATCTTATCGCTAAAATTTTTGTTAGAAAAATTGCTGCCTAATTGTGATTCAAATTGAAACTCCGGCACTGTATAAAGTTCCGGAATAAAAGGTTTATTAAAATATTTTTGAGCAAAATAAACAGTTGTCACCAATAAAATAAGCAATACAAGAGAAGGAATTAGTTTTTTCATTATTTATCCCTGTAGATAATCGCTTCTTTGTTTATTAGTTCGTCACGAATAGGATCTATCGACCCTCTAAACATTGTGTCCAGCATTGTAATTCCTATAAATATGGCTAAAAATAGCAGGGACATTACAAGTAAAGTGAGATACAATTTATTATCATATTTAAGATGCATAAAGTACAGGGCCACCAATGTAGATTTTCCAACTGCAATTAACAAAGCGATAAAAATGCTGAAATCACCGAAATCAAAAGATGCTGCCGCAACAGTAATCACAGTTAAAACAAATAATGCTGCCGCAACGCTAAAATAAACTTTTAATGGTAAAATATGATGTGTAAATCCTGACATTTCGTTATCCTATTAAATATAAAAGTGGAAATAAAAAAATCCATATCAGATCCACAAGATGCCAATATAAACCGGTCATCTCTATGGGTGTATAGTACTGTGGTGAAAATTCATCTTTCATAACTCTAACCATCATCCAGCCTATAACAATCATCCCAACGACAACATGAAAGCCGTGTAAACCGGTCATTGAAAAATAGACGCTGAAAAATATATGCGGATTTAATGCCTGAATAGCTTCGTATGTATAAAATTTTCCCGGCAGTAATCCTTCATGAAATTTATGTGAGTATTCAAAATATTTTATAACAAGAAAGGTGGCTGCTAATAAGAATGTGAGCGCCAGATGGATCAGAGTCTGTTTTTTCTTTCCCAATTGCATGGCCCGGATGGATAAGGCCATTGTCAGTGAACTGGTAATCAGAACAATAGTGTTAACAGCACCAAGCGTAACGTCAAGCTGCTTGCTTGCTTCAAAAAACGTGTCAGGTAACCAGGCCCGGTAAAAGGCATAAAAACCAAACAATCCGCCAAATAAAAGAATTTCCGTTAAAAGAAAAATCCACATGCCCAGCTTTGCAGATTCTGCCTGCTGTTCGGCATCCGCAAAATGATGTTCCAGAAAGGCCGGTCTGTTTTCAGAATGTTCCATATACCTCGCAAATCATATAAAATTTAAAATATTTACAACTTCCCATTAACTTTTTTTAATAATCTTATCGTCTATTACCATGCGTGTATCATAATCATAAGGTTCATGATCCAAAACCAGTTCTTCGTCAAAGTTATAATGAATCGGCGGTGAGCTTGTTTGCCATTCTAAAGTTAATGCTCCCCAAGGATTTCGCGGTGCCTGTTTTCCCTTAAAAAGGGATATGATCAAATAATAGCCCATGATCAAAAATCCTAATAAAATAAACCATGATCCGTAGGTAGAATAGGCATGATAAGGTTCGAATTTTTCCAGATAGTCAAAATATCTGCGCGGCATGCCCTGTGCACCCATAATAAATTGAGAAAAGAAGGTAATATTAAAGCCTATAAAAATTAGGATGGCTGATATGCTGGCTAGTTTTTCATTATACATTTTTCCCCATATCTTGGGCCACCAATAATGCAATCCGCCTAAAAAGGCCATCACTGTGCCACCCATCATAACATAATGAAAATGAGCTACTACAAAATAGGTATCATGTAAATGAATATCTAATGACAAGGCGCCTAAGAATATTCCGGTAAATCCACCAATGGCAAAAAGAAACATAAATGATAATGCATATAGCATGGGGGCCTCAAATGTAATCTGGCCTTTATACATTGTTGCCATCCAGTTAAACATTTTTATTCCGGAAGGAATTCCTACAAAAAATGTTAAGAAAGAAAAAACAACGGCAGCAAATTCAGACTGTCCGCTTGTAAACATGTGATGCCCCCAAACAAGAAAGCTTATAATGGCAATCGCAACACTTGAATAGGCAATGACTTTATAACCAAATATTTTTTTCTTAGAAAAAACGGCTATTAGTTCACTTATAATTCCCATGCCGGGCAGGATCATAATATAAACTGCCGGGTGAGAATAGAACCAGAAAAAATGCTGAAACAGAACCGGATCGCCGCCCATTGCCGGATCAAAAATACCAATTCCCAGGGTCCTCTCAAGAATTAGCAATACCATTGTTATTCCAATAACAGGCGTTGCTAATATCTGGATTATCGCAGTTGCATAAAGTGCCCAAACCATCAGAGGAGTTTTGAACCAGGTCATGCCCGGGAGGCGCAATTTATGTATTGTCGCAATAAAATTAACACCTGTGAATATGGACGAAAATCCAAGTATAAAAACGGCTGAAGTTAAGGAAATAACCGATGTTTGGGTTGTGCTGCTATACGGTGTATAGAAAGTCCAGCCTGTATCAGCTGAACCGGCTACCATTGAGTATATGGCAAAACAAGCTCCAAGCATATAGATATACCAACTGATTAAATTCAATCGGGGAAAAGCAACGTCTTTTGCTCCTATCATTAACGGCAGCACAAAATTGCCAAGCGCTGCAGGTATTGCCGGGATAATAAAAAGGAATACCATGATAGCCCCGTGCAGGGTAAAAGATTGGTTATAGGCATCTGCCGTCAGAAAATCTGCGCCGGGTGTAAACAGTTCTAAGCGAATTAAAACAGCAAAAAAACCGCCTAAGGCAAAGGAAAACATTATACCAAATAAGTACATTATACCAATGCGCTTATGATCCAATGTCAGTAACCAGGATTTTAGACCTTTCGTTTCATTTAAATAATTTACATTTGCTGCGGAAGCCATACTTTATCTTTCTACTTTAACGTTTTTAAATATGCGATTAAGGCATCAATTTCATTATTTTTTAATATACCCTGGTAGGTTGGCATAACCGGTTGATACCCTTCCACAACTTTTAGCTGCGGATTCAGAATCGATTCACGTATATAGTTTTCATCAGCGGTTAGCGAGCTGCCGTCAACGAACTTTTCATTCCGTCCAAATATGCCTTTAAAACTTGGCCCTACACCCGGGTTGCCATCAATTGAATGACAGGTGAAACAAGCTTTACTTTTGTACAGCTCTGCTCCCAATTCTTCGGGAGGTAAGTTAGAAGCGGTAGCATTTTGTATAAGCCATTTTTTATATTCTTCATCAGAAACAACTTTTACCTTACCAATCATTCCTGAATGGCCTTTTCCACAATATTCTGTGCAAAATAAATCAAATGTGCCCATCTGGGTTGCCTCGAACCATAATTGTGTATAACGGTTTGGCAAAACATCCATTTTGACCCTGAAACTGGGTATAAAAAAACTATGTATTACATCTTGCGATGACATCAGTAATTTATAAGGTTTGTTTACAGGAACAACGATTTCATTGGTAGTGGTAACTCCTTCCGGGTAGCTGAAAGTCCAAAACCATTTTTGGGCAGTTACTTTTAACTCCTGCGCATCACCGGGGGGAATATTCATTTTTAAATATGTATTAAATCCCCAAACGAAAATTACAAATACTAAAATAGTTGGTATTATTGTCCAGAATAATTCAAGAGTAAGGTTATGCGAAATACCGGGAGTAAATTTTCTTTCCCCCTTTTTCCTGAATTTAATCGCAAAATAAAAACTTCCCCCGGTAACCAGAGCAAAAAAGAAATAAGATAAATAAAGCACAAAATTGAATAATGCATCTACTTCCGACGCAATTGTTGAATTCTGAGCAGGTAAATAAAAATTCGGATCCATTTAACAATTTTCCTTAAAAACTATAATTATTTTCAAAAGCCTATACTCGCTTTGTTTTCTTTCATCCAATATATTCCTAAAAACAAACTGAGCAATACCAATGTTACAATACCGCCTAATCGCATTATATTTCCGGCAAAAAGAGTGTATGTATTGCTATTGGAATCAAAATGGTAACAGTACAAAAGTAATTTTTCTAATGTATTGCCAATTTTTCCTTTAGCAGCTTCTAACAAAGCAAGTTTTAAGTCTTTTGGTTCAAAATTTAATCCATACAAATAGCGGCTGATCTTTCCTTGTGGGGAAAGAACAAACACAACAGCCGGATGCGCATATTCATCTCTTTTTTCATCATAAAAATATTCAAAACCAAGGGAAGAAGTAAGCAAATCAATTGTCTTTTGATTAGCCGTATAAAAATTCCAATTATAGTTCAAAGTTTTGTCTTTCAAACCAGACACATATCTTTCCTTTTTAAGTCTGGCCAATTCCCTGGTGTCGTTTGGATCTATACTGACGGTAATTACAGAAAACTTGTTTTGAGACTCCCAGTCAAGTTTATTAATACTGCTGGAAACAGAGTTTAATACTTGCGTGCAGAGCATTGGACAATCATAATAGGCAAACGAAAAGATAACAGGAGTTTGTTTATTAGATATAATATTGCCTAAAGTGCTCTTTATGCCATTCTGATCCGTTAATTCGACATTTAGCGGGATATATTGCCCAAGTTTTTCTGTAACTTTTATCTGGTTTAATTCCTTAATATCATTCCGTAATTCCTGAGCATAAAGGCCGGATACCGATACTAAAACAAATAAAAATTTAATACCCCAAATAATTTTATTTTGCATATTCCTCTGTAACAACCGTCATTGCCTGATCAATAGGTATTTGATAAATACCTTTTTTACTATCAATTAACTTATAATGATTTAACAATGAATCTTCCGAAGCTTTTAATTCCTGCAATTCGGCTGATTTAACATTCAAAACATTTTCATATATATATTTTTCTTTATTTATAATAAAGAAGTCATTTAGAAAAACCACAAAAACAACAATGAGTAAAACTGTAAGGAAAGATCCTATAACTATGGCTTTTACACTAACATCTTTTTTTTCGTATCCTTCAGACATTTAAATTTCCTGAGTTCAATTGCACTATACTTTGTGATTTATTGAGGTTTGCAGACGCCTATCGCCAATTGGAACCAGGGGATGACTTGTCAAATTACTCCACATATTCCAGATAAACAGGCCGCCAATTCCTAGCAGTATTGTAATATCCATCCAGCTGATAACAGGACCGTGTCCATGTGAAAAGGTAGGACCTGTTAACCAAAAGATATCAAAAAAACGCATTATTATAACCCACCAGGCCAGAATTTTTATAGTTGTAAAATTTCTTTTAATCCCTCTAAACGTTAAAATCAAAAAAGGAATTGTAAAATGGACAACTACTAATAGCAATGTGATAATATACCAGCCATTTTCCCAGCGCATGGTATACCAGACCGTTTCTTCCGGAATATTTGCGTACCATATCAGGAAATATTGTGAGAAGCCCATATAACCCCAGAAAATAAGAAAAGCAAAAAGTAATTTACCCAGATCATGATAATGTTCAACGGTGATAACATCTTGTAAATACCCACTTTTCCTTAGGTGTAAGGCCACCAAAATAATAAAGCATAAAATGGCTACAAAACTCCCGCCAAAAAAGTACAAACCAAATATAGTCGAAAACCAGTGAGGCTCAAGCGACATTAACCAGTCAAAAGAAGCAAAAGAGATTGTTAAGGCAAAAACAATAATGGATGGTGCGCTAATTTTATTTATTTTAGCAATGAGTTCATCACTCGGATTGCTATCCTGCTTTAAGGAAAGATTATATAATATTTTACTGATTGTAAACCAGCAGGCAAAATAGAAAATAGCCCGGATAGTAAAAAAAGTTACATTGAGGTAACCCGTTTTTGCCTTTATTATTTCATCGTT
Source organism: Calditrichota bacterium (assembly GCA_963723365.1). Classification (GTDB taxonomy): domain Bacteria; phylum Calditrichota; class Calditrichia; order Calditrichales; family J004; genus CAVRRG01. Next base: position 23,155 of record CAVRRG010000070.1, read on the forward strand.
TAGTATCACATCTTCATGAGTCCAATGGTAAAGATCATGCATACCAAACAATATTGGAATAAATAATATAGCCAGTATAGGGAAAGTGTACATCGTTGCTTCAGATATTCTGCGCAATACGATACCCCATTCTGCCCCAAATAAATGGCTGGCAAGCGTATAAAACAAACCACCAAGCGCTATGGTCAGCCAAAATATATATCCTAAAAGATAAGACTGGTAAAACTGTGGAGAATCCACAAAAAATCCTGCTGCACTGACGGCCAGTAATATTAACCCGCCGATGAGTGCGCTTTTTCCCAGAGATCCTTTCTTGGTAATTGTGTATTTTGAATCTTCTGTCATATTATTTCTCTAATTAAGCTCGTTTAATTTATCTTTAGGAATATCATTTAAAGTAGCATTCTGTGTTCTCTGCAAAGCTCTTACATATCCGACAATTGCCCAACGATCTGCAATTGGAATCTGTTTTCTATAAGCTGGCATATTACGAACTCCATTTGAGATAACATCAAAAATATAGCCATCTTTAAAATTGACAACATTCTCCTGGTGAAAAGAAGGAGGAGGTAAAAAACCGCGTTTCACAACAATTCCTTTTCCATTTCCTGTTCTGCTATGGCAGGGAGCACAAAATATGTTATAACGTTCCTGTCCCCTTTTCATTAGCGTACCTGTAACTTTTACGGGTATGAGGTTTATAAAATTTCCACGGCTATCTTTTCCGAGAGCGTAAGCATCATCTTCGTAATAATCACCGCGCGCTATTGTTCCTTCAACGGGCATTCGGTTAACGCGGCCGTCAGCGAAAAAAGGACTCTTTTCCAGTGCATCATATCTTTCCTGGTCATCCATATTAGGATTTAGATGAATAGCCGGTTTATCGGAAGGTGTGCCCTGAAAACAGCTACACATTAAAAGAGATGCAAAAGAGAGTGCAGTGATTTGTTTTATCTGCTTTTTAATATAGATTTTCAATGTAATTTTTCCCATTTTATTCTTCACCATGGGGTGTAATAAGTTCAATATTCTTGCCTCCAATGGACTCCAAAAAACTTTTAACTTTCTGGGCATCAAATTTTTCATCACTGGCTTCAATACTAACAAAAAATCCATCGTCATTTACTTTGTTTGTAAAATTTTCAGAATAGAATAACGGATGGTGAAACATTGGCAATTTGTTTAAAACAAGCATGCCTATTAAACAGGTAATTGCTGATAGCAAAACCATTACCGCCCAGGACGCTACTCCATAAGCCTGATAACTAAAAAAAGGTTTACCGGATAAAACAAGCGGATAATCGATAGCAGAAGTCCAACCCTGAAAAACCAACATACCAATAGCTGAAATAACTGCAACAACACCTACAATATAGCCAAGTGGAGAACGCTTTTCTCCCATGGCATCATCCATTCCATGAATTGGGAATGGAGAATGACAATCAAACTCTTTATATCCTTCATTTCTAACTTTTTCAGCGGCATGAATCAACTCAGCAGGATTTTTGAATTCTGCTAGAGCGGCGAGAATTTGTTTAGTACTCATTTTCTTACTCCCCATGTCCATTATGATGGGGATCTGCCTGAGGTAAAATCCCCTTTATTTCAGACATGGCTACCATTGGTAAGTGCTTTATAAACAGTAAAAATAATGTAAAGAACAATCCAAAACAGCCAATCATTAAACTTATATCCCAAAAAGTTGGCGAATAATAATCCCACGCCGAGGGTAAATAATCTTTGGCAAGTGTGGTCACAATAATCACAAATCGCTCGAACCACATACCAATGTTAACAACAATGGAGGCGATAAACATAACAACAATATTTCTTCTTAATTTTCTAAACCAGAATAATTGAGGGGTAATGACGTTGCATGTAATCATTATCCAATATGCCCACCAGTAATCGCCAAAAGCGCGGTTGGTAAAGGCAAAAGTTTCATAAGGATTACCACTGTACCAGGCAATAAAAAACTCCATCCCATAAGCGTAGCCCACCATGGAACCCGTAACCAGAATAATCTTATTCATGTTGTCAAAGTGGGTAAGAGTGAATATATGTTCAAGATTGTAAATTTTTCTGGCAATGATTGCCAAGGTCATAACCATGGCAAATCCTGAAAAAATAGCACCGGCAACAAAGTATGGTGGGAAAATTGTAGTGTGCCAGCCAGGGATAACGCTGGTTGCAAAGTCTGTACTAACAACACTATGTACGGAAAGTACTAAAGGTGTGGAAAGACCAGCCAATAGCAGATAAGCGAGTTCATAATGCTTCCACTGCTTATTTCCTCCACGCCAGCCCAATGAAAATATACCAAGTACTACCTTACGAATTTTCGTTTTTGCCCTATCGCGCAGCGTTGCCAAATCAGGAATTAAACCGGTATACCAGAATAACAGCGAAACTGTAAAATAGGTGCCAACCGCGAAAAAGTCCCATAACAAAGGACTTCTGAAATTTGGCCACATAGCCATCTGGTTGGGAATCGGAAAGAAGTAATAAACAACCCAAATACGACCAACGTGAATTCCGGGAAAAACCAGAGCGCAAATAACAGCAAATATTGTCATTGCTTCCGCGAATCTATTTATGGATGTTCTCCATTTCTGGCGAAATAGAAAAAGTACCGCAGAAATAAGCGTTCCGGCGTGACCAATACCAACCCAAAACACAAAGTTAACAATGGCCCAACCCCATCCAACTGGATTGTTTAATCCCCAAATACCAATACCTTCCCAAATCAAGTAGCCTATTGAGCCAATCATTACCATGAGTAGAGACGCAAAAAAACCGAACAGTATTAACCATTCTTTTGTCGTTTTAGCCTCCACTATAGCAGATATTTTTTCTGTTATAGATGAGAAAGTCTGATTCCCGGTTATTAACGGGACCTGGTAATCAAGGGCCCGGCCCTCGTCTTTAGTCATCTCTCCCAATTTTTCTCTCTTTAATTAACTTATTGTTTGTGTTAGTTTTTCGATTTCAGGATTTGGATTACGCAACTTCGCTAAATATGTAGTACGAGGCTTAATATTAAGTTCAGCAAGAAGCGCATAATTTCTGTTTTGCTTTTTAACCTCGGTTACTTTGCTTTCCGGATCGTTGATGTTTCCAAAGACGATAGCATCGGCAGGACATGCCTGCTGACAAGCACTTTGATAGTCAAGATCTTTTGCAATCCTGTTTTCATTTTTCGCTGTAATTTTTGCTTCCTGCAACCTCTGTGTACAGTAAGTACATTTTTCCATGACTCCTCTAAAACGTACTGTAACATCAGGGTTTTGGGCCATTTTAATGGTTTCAGGCATATCTTTTGTGAAATTAAAATAATTGAAACGACGTACTTTATATGGACAGTTGTTAGCGCAATAACGTGTACCAACGCACCTGTTATAGGTCATTACATTTAAACCCTCACTATCATGAAGCGTTGCCTGTACGGGACATACCTGTTCGCATGGTGCATTTTCGCAATGTTGGCAAGCCACAGGCTGGTAGACCATCTCAGGATTATTTAAATCGCCTGCGAAATAGCGATCTAATCTTATCCAGGCCATTTCACGACCTTTTTCAACTTGTTCCTTGCCTATTACAGGAATATTGTTTTCACTCTGACAAGCTATGACGCAGGTATTACATCCGGTACATGAATTTAAATCAATGCTCATACCCCATTGGTAACCTTCTTCATAGTTATGGTCATCCCAAAGAGACTTTAAGGGCGGATGTTTTATCTCCTCAGGTTTAAATCCTTCACCGTTCTTATATTCTTGTAAGGTAGCTTCTCTTACTAAAGGACGGCCCTCCATCGAAATATAATCCTGGGTATTTGCAAGCACATATGTGCGTCCTGTATTAGTGATTTTAACACCCGTGGCACTATAATAATGTTGTGTAGTTCGAAGTTTATTTACATTAAACCCTACTCCATCAGCAATACGTCCTGCGTTTTCACGTCCATATCCAATTTCAAGACTTACAGTATTTTTTGCCTGCCCCGGTAAAACATAAGCTGCAATTTCAATGCTCTTTCCGTTTACGCTGAGATTGATAACATCTCTTGTCTTTATTCCAAGATCTTCAGCTGTTTGCGGACTTATCAGGGCCATGTTATCCCAACTGACCTTTGTTACTGGATCGGGCATTTCCTGCAACCAACCATTATTTGCAAAACGCCCATCATAAGTAGATGGAGATGTGTGGAAAATAACTTCAAGATTATCTTTTGACAGCTTTGAAGCTGGAGCTTTCGCAATGGCTAACGGTCTCAGACGGCTGTTAAACTTATTACTATTTTTATAAACACCATCATGCAAAACTTTCTGCCACGCTTTTGCGGATGAATTTCCTAACAATCCACTCCATGTTTCTTTGACAATATCATAACCTTTTGAATCTTCACCCTTAGCAAGTAGATGTAACATTTCAACAGAGCTTTTTGATTTGTAAAGCGGTGCAATAAGTGGTTGCACTGTCGAAAGGGTTCCATCAACCGCACAGGCATCTCCCCACGATTCCAAAAAATGTGATGCTGGTAAATGCCAATCAGCAGCAAGCGCTGTCTCATCGTATGATGGTGAAAAACAAACCGAGTTTTCAATTTTATTGAATGCTTTGCTTATTTCGATATCCACCGGCGCATCATAAACAATATTACTGTTAAGAGTAACCAAGGTGTTTATTGAATCAGCGGCAGCAACAATATCTGCTAAACTGCCAGCGGAGAGGACGGCATATTTATCTTTATGATAGGTAACGGTTGAATTATTATTTTTAAGAGCAGCGTTAATAGCATATACCAGAGCATGAGTTTCAGCACTTTGTCTGTTCCCGGCAATAACAATGCTGCTGGCACTATTTTTCTTTAGATCACTCACCAGGGCTTTTAACCACTCTGCTGCCACTGTCTCTTCATAAGAACCTTCAATACCCAAAGCTGCAGCAAGCTGCCTAGTAAATTGTTCCATCTGACCCTGGGATAACTGGCTGCGGTGATCAGCCATTCCACCAGTAATGGAAAAAGAGGATTCAACCACATACAAGCGGTTCATGGAATCTTTTTCTGATTGCACCTTACGGGCTTTAGAAAACCCTAAATTGTTTGCAACAGATTCCTGTCCTGTTCCCAGAAAGTCATTATCTATCGATAAAACTACTTTTGCCTTTTCAAAATTGTATTTCGGTCTTAATGTTTGACCTGCAGCTAAAGCAATCCCATTGTAAATATTAGAATTATCAATGGATTCATTTACAGCCCAAATTGCCTTTGGAAATGTTTTCTTAAAAGCAGAATAGAGTTTAAATAGAGTTGGTGAAGAGAATTCTCCAGATACAACGGCAAGTCCCTGACCTCCTGTCTTACTAAACTCAGAATATTTTTTACTCCAGAAAGAGATGAAATCCGGCCAGCTTGAATATGCATTATCCTTTTTTACCTCTTTGGCTCTATCAGGATCGTATAGATTTAAAATTTCTGCTTGCAAAAATGCATTTGTTTTACCTAACGATGAAGGATGCTTTTCATTCCCTTCTATTTTTGTCGGTCGGCCACCATGACTTTCCACAACTAATCCATAGGCCTGCGCACCAATAGTAGCTGTTGTAGCATAATATTTAGGAATATCCGGGAAGTAAATTTTCAGGTGCTTTAACATAAGGAACAATTTTTTCAACAGGTCTTCGGCAACTTGCTAATCCGGCAAATGCCAACGAAGCACCCATCAAACCTAAAAACTTGCGGCGGCGTAACAGGACTTGTCCATTTCAGCTGCATTTTCAGGGAATTCTTTTTCTAACAACTGTCTAAATTCGTCTGTGTCAGCCAGTTGGTCCATACTTTTCCAGTATTCTTTGCCTTTTATGTTTTTATTTTTTTCATCGATGACATCCTGAGCAATCTAGTGGTGGATTTATATTTTTTTCAGTAATGACTTTTCGAGCAAACTCGTTCATGTCCGGCAAGGGCTACCCAGTTCATTTTTGTTATATCTTCTTCTGTGGACGAATATGTTCTTCAGGTGCTCGATGACACTCAGACACCAGCCCATGCTTAATGGTTCTTTCTGGTTACTTTGTCCATTGCTGCTACATTACCATGGCAACTCTCGCAACCAACACCTGACATTTACATGAGCACTATGGTTAAAAAACGCATAATCTGCGAGATCATGCACACGAACCCATTCCAAAGAGCTGTTGTTAACCCAACTTGCTCTGACGGGATCGAGCTTTGGATTATCAGTACCAACAAGAGTATGGCAATTCATACAGGTTTCCGTTGGCGGCACATTTGCTTTTGCAGATACTTCAACAGCTGTATGACAATAACGGCAATCAATACCCAAATCACCTGCATGTAGTTTATGGCTGTAATCAACAGGCTGCTGAGGTCTGTATCCTACATCTGTATATTCTGGCGAACCAAAATACCAGAAAAAACCAGTAACACCAGCACCAGATAAAATAACTGCGCCAACAAAATATAATGGCCATATATTAGCACTCTTTTTAAAAATCTGAGCCAATTAAAACTCCTTATAATAATAATTAAATGAAAATATGAGATTTTTTAATTTTTTTATTAAATCTCAGGGTCTTTGTCGGCTGCTATAAAAAACACGTGTAATTTAATTTTTCAAAAAATATTTTCAACAGAAATTAATTAAATTTTAAATTAAGCAACTGCATCGACAACAATTACTGCAAATAATAAAAACAAATATATTATAGAATAACCAAACAGACCTTTAATTACCTTTTCAGATCTTATCTTTTTCGCTTGTAATGTTTTATATAAAAAGGCTGCCCCTAATAAAAAGGCAGCAATAAAATAAAACATCCCGATATTCGCATTGATAACCATAAACAGGGAACTGATTACTAATAGCCAGGAATAGAAAATCATTTGATTAAATGTCGAATTATCACCTTTAACAAGAGGCATCATCGGTAGATTGGCAAGCCTGTAATCGTCTTTATAAACCAGCGCCAATGCCCAAAAATGTGGCGGTGTCCATAAAAAAATAATAAGGAACAATACCCAGGGATCAAATGCCATATGACCGGATGCAGCAACCCAGGCACCAACAGGAGCCATCGAACCTGCCGCTCCTCCAATAACAATATTTTGTGCCGTATTGGGTTTTAAATACAGGGTATAAAATAGACTATAGAATAGAATGGTACTTAACGATAACAATGCACTATACCAATTAAAGAACAACCCAAAAATTAATAATCCTGCTATTCCAATCGCTAATGAAAAAAGTAAAGCTGGAGTGGAGCCGATTTTATGTGTCGGTAAAGGACGGCGGGCAGCGGTGCGCTGCATCTTGGCATCTATCTCTCTTTCAAAGTACTGATTTAATGCGTTAGCACAACCACCTGTTAGATAAATGGCCAACAGTGCCAGTAAAAATTTTAAAGGCTGGGATAAAAGACTGCCTTCCAAAACCAGAGCCGTGCCGCCTGTAATAACAACAAGAAGCATTATGGTTGGTTTGGTTAGGGCAAAATATGATTTAAATTTATTTATCATTTAAAATTTATTAATTCCCTTTTTTCTCAACTTCCTTAGCAGCAGATTTTTCTTTAGCTTTATCTTGGCCATCAATTAAATATTTAAATTGTTTTTCAAATTCGTTAAAGAGATTCCTGCAGTTGCAGCGTATTTTGCAAGTTCGTGCGCATCTTCAAAATCTTCTTTATTTAAACGAATCATATATTTATGAGCAATATGATAAGCTTCAGATGACATGTTTACCATACGGATAGTCATCTTTTTTGTATTAGGATCAAGGATATCCTTAAAGTACATAGGAACGAATTTGTTTTCCTGCATACTTATAAGAGCACCGTTTCCACCACTAAATAAAAATTTAGAAGCCATATATCCTAAATCTCGGCAGTACTCCATATCAAAAGGAATCGGATCAGCACATCTTAGCTCGTAACCAATATTTTTTGCTACAATAGTTGTTGTTATACCAAATTCTTTTAAACGCTGTTGAACATGGTATTTTAATATTTCACCAAAATTGATTTCAGCAAAACGTAAATTATCATGTTCGTCTTTTTCAATATTCACGAGTTCATCAAAAGCATGCGGATCCAGCTTATCAATTAAACCTTCCGCTATTATAACAACACCGTCTTTTCGTCCATAACTTATGCGTTTAATAATTGCGCCAACAAGGGTATCCACCATATGATTTAAAGTGACTTTTTCCTTTGCGAATTCTTCAGGAATAAGCGTTAATGTAGCTCCCGCAGCTTTTCCAATTCCTAAAGCAAGGTGACCGGCTTTTCTGCCCATGGTAACAACAAAATACCAGCGTGAAGTTGTATTGGCGTCTGTCATAATATTTTTAACAATTTCAACACCAATATGACGGGCTGTTTGATATCCAAATGTTGGGATGCCGTGCGGCAGGTCCAGGTCATTATCAATAGTTTTAGGAACATGCACAACCTGAATACGACCATCGGCAACTTGTTCTACACGGTGCGCCGAATAGCAGGTGTCATCACCACCAATTGTAATGAGTTTATCAACATTCAAACGCAGTAAAGAGGATATTGTGTTTTCTAAATGTTTTTTATTTTTTGTGGGATTGTCTCTGGCAATGCCTAAGAATGATCCACCACGAAAGTGAATTCTGCTGACAGTGTCAATTGTTAAAGGCTTTACATTATCAATATTCCCTTGCATTAACCACTTAAAACCATCCTTTATGCCTATCACTTCACCACCAGAAAGAATAGCGCGGATTGTGGCGGCACCAATAACACTATTAATACCGGGAGCGGGCCCGCCGCCAACTAAAATAGCTAATCTCTTGGGATACATAACTTTCTCCGATTTCTTTTGGTTTTAATCAGCGCCGAATTTAAACCCTTGTAAGGAAGTTATCAAATATTAATCATCTTTTATTGGATGTGGATAGAAAATATTTCCTTCTTTCCTAAATTGCCCATTGCAACCATAGCATATTTTTTTTTACCTTGTGCAACACCGATTCACCTTAAACATGTCCTATTAGAATGATCATTAGAAATTTAAATTTCGCAGGTTTTAAATTTGAAGATAATTTCTCAGGGCTAGACCTATCTAAAATTAAGAATCAAAAAATTCTGTCTACACGCGGGGAGAACAAAAAGTTTTTACTCGAATCTATTTTAGGCATTGTTTACGGATTTAATGATCAGGAAAAACAAGAATATAAAGATCCCCAGGCTAATGTATTCACAGGTCGCATAGAACTACAGTTTGAGTCTTACACTTTGCATGTCGAACGCGATTTTGAAACAGATATCGTCGCCATTTTATCAAGCAGCGAAAACGAACAAAAGTCTGTTTTTCAGGGCCGGGATTCATATGTTGAAGGCCAGGACAGACCATATAGCGAGGTGCTAGAAACTGTTTTTACCTTCACGGAAAAAACATTTTTAATTGAACGCTGTAAGCCAAAACTGGAATCGGTTAGCTCAACCTTTGGAGATGTATTAGATACTCTATACCTTTTTCTGCGGCCTAAATTTAAAATCGCGGCAATGGAAAAACTTATAAACTCCTGTAACAGAATTATGGAAAACAGTGCCATTGTTGCCCCCCTTGACGAAACACAGCTTGCTGACAGTTTGCAGAAATCGATCAACCGCTTGCACCTTCTGCGAAATGCCAAAAAAGTTGTGCAGGGTAAAGAGAGCCTGGATACGGATATTAAGAAATTTGAGTCCTACTGGGAGGAGCTGACCAAATCCTCTGCTCAGGATAAGAATAAATCTTCTTTTATGGAGAGCTTTCCTCATATTTATAAGCTAGATCCCAAACTGGTGCGCCGTGACGTGAACCACTATATCCAGCTAAAACTAGCTTTAGATCAAAACTGGGAAAACCTTGAATTGCTGCTTAATCAAAAGACCGACCATGAAAAACTATTAAGTACAAAATTAATTGTGTACGAAAAAGTGCCTGATTCTTTCATAGAAGATTTTCATATTTACCAAAATTTATCAATTGACCTGGCCCAGTTAAAAAATGATAAGGACAAACAAGATATTCTTTTAGGTAATTACTATTCCGATCTTCAGCGTTTTAGAACAAAAGAAATATTTACCCATCTATTTTCAATGAGCTCTATCATTGCTGTCTGTTATCTCCTTTTTCCTGAACAGTTGATATACGGAATTATGGGTGGCATTCTTGTTTCGCTTGTTTTTGGATATATTTTTCAGAAATTTAAAAAATCAAAGAAAACATTAATTAATGATACTTTAAAAACATACAGTGCGCTAAAGAAGAAAATTACAAAAATTGAAAATAACATCACCGAACTAAGGCAGGATTCCTATTTACTGGATGATTTAGGCTATGTGGACACACATATTGAAATGTTTAAAAAATATAAATCATCAAAAAATATTCTAAAAAAAATTGAAGAAGAAAAAAAACGGCTGGAGAAAGAATTAAAATCTGAAAAATACGCGATAACATTACCTGAATTAAAGAAAGAATATAAAAGTATAATCAATACCGACAATCCAAATAAAATCAGGGAAAATTTGGCCGAATTTCTCGAACAACAACAGATAGAGAATTCAATCAATCATCTACATAAAAAAACACAAAAGATTGAACCCTTGAATAATATTATTATGGATTATAAAAAAATTACAAAGATGCTTTCTCATACTAAAGAGCAGATTGATATTTTCCTTAGTGTGGATGATTTTGAGAAAGATATTGATAACCAGATAACATACCTCGAGCGGGCCATAAATCACCTACAGCAAAAAATGAGCGTAGACGACTCTTCCTTGTAATGGAAATACCGAATGAAATAATTCTTTTTTTTGTTGGCGCCACGGCCGGCTTTATTAATGTTATTGCCGGCGGCGGTTCTTCCATCACCCTACCCACCCTCATTTTTATAGGCCTTGATGCGGCAACAGCTAATGGTACCAATAGAATTAGTCTTATTATGCAAAACATCTCAGGGATCAGCGGATTTCATAAACAGAATATTCGCGGAACAGACCTGGCCATTAAGTATGCTCTGTTCACTGTTCCAGGCGCGGTAATAGGAGCTATCTTCTCCATCCAGATTACACAGGAGTGGTTTGAAAGAATCTTGGCGGTTATAATGATTGGCGTGGTCATTTCACTTTTTAAAAAACGAACTGTTCAAAACGGAGACTTTGAGGAGAACAGAAAACCAGGAGCACTATTTTATTTTTCCTTATTTCTTGTTGGTTTTTACGGTGGATTTATTCAGGTAGGAATTGGATTAATTATCATGGCTACACTCTTTCATTTTTTAAAAACATCCCTGGTTCGTGTAAATTTTTACAAACTTATTATTGTACTCATCTATATGATTCCTGCTTTGGCTGTATTTATCATCAATGATAAAGTAAATTGGTTAATGGGATTTATACTGGCTGCGGGCAGTATGCTTGGCGCCTGGATTGCTGCTCATGTTACAGTTAAGAAGGGTGATAATTTTATACGATATATCCTGGCCTTTGTTATTGCAGGGATGGCTATAAAGTTAATATTTTAGTTTAGATCATAATTTTCAAATCTGATGAATAATTTCTTAAACAGATTAAATCTGCCGCACTATGACTTCCGCATAAAAGATGATCAGATATTTGATCCTGTAAGAAAAAAATGGGTGTTTTTAACTCCCGAAGAATGGGTCAGGCAGAATTTCATTACCTATTTAATGCGGGAGAAAAATTATCCACGAAGTTTAATACGGATAGAAGAAACCATTGAGGTTTTTAATAAAACACGACGCTGTGACGCCGTGATATATACTAGAGAAATTAAACCTTTGCTTATTGTTGAATGCAAAAAAACGACTACAAAGATCGGCAAAAAAACATTTGAACAGATTGCCGTTTATAACAGCTCTATATTGGCAAAATTCTTAATTGTTACAAATGGACTTGATCATTTTTGCATAAAGTTTAACTTTACCGATAATACACATACATTTTTAAATAAAATACCGACGTATGGGGAATTATAACACTATGTCGATAAGCATAGCTAACATTGATCTAACCAGAAAATATTTCAAATATGCCTATGCCCTGGCTATTATCACTGTTTCCTACAATTTTATTGAGGGGCTTGTATCAATATTTTTTGGATACACCGATGAAACCTTAACCCTTTTTGGCTTTGGACTTGATAGTTTTGTGGAAACCATTTCCGCTGCGGGCATCATACAAATGGTAAAGCGTATACAGAGAAATCCTGCTTCTGATAAAAGTAATTTTGAAGTTAAAGCCTTAAGAATAACGGGCTGGTGTTTTTATGTGTTGAGTATGATATTAGCGCTTGGAGCAATATTAAGTTTAATCGAAAACAAAAGGCCGGAGACTACCCTTGCCGGGATTATCATTGCTTTGGTTTCTATTTTATCGATGTGGCTTTTGATCTATTTTAAAAAAGAGGTAGGCAAAAATCTTAATTCGGACGCTATTATTGCTGATGCCAATTGTAATCTGGTCTGTCTATACATGTCATTTGTTCTGTTAGCTTCCAGTTTACTTTTTGAATTCACTGGTTTTGGCTGGTTCGATGCTCTCGGTACAATAGGCATAATATGGTTTTCAACGAAAGAAGGAATAGAAGCATTTGAAAAAGCTAAAGGCAATGATTGTGCCTGTCATGATTAAATATTGCCCTTAAAACAAACATTTATTACAATCAGGCCATAAAAAAAACAAACGCAAAAAATGGTTCATTTATATAAGAAAAATGAAATAGAAAAGATTAGGAAGAGTGCTGACCTGGTTTCTCAAACCCTGGGCTTAATCGCCGCTAAAATCGAGCCCGGAGTAACGACGCTGGAATTGGATAAGCTGGCCGAGTCTTTTATAAGGGATAACAATGCGATACCGGCATTTAAGGGATTTGATGGCTTTCCCTTCACTCTGTGCATGTCACGCAATGAAGAAGTTGTTCATGGCTTTCCATCGGACAAGCCTTTGCAAAATGGAGATATTATCTCGGTCGATTGCGGAGTTAAGAAAAATGGCTATTATGGTGATCATGCTTACACTTTTGTTGTTGGAGAAGTCAATTTCCAATTACTCAAATTGTTGAGAATTACAAAAGAATGTTTACATGTGGGCATCGAAAATGCAACAAGTGGCAACAAAATTGGGGACATCGGCTCCAGTATTCAAAACCTGGCAGAGAGCAATAACTTCGGGGTAGTAAGGGAATTGGTTGGCCATGGTCTCGGCAAAAACCTGCATGAAGAACCGCAGGTTCCCAATTATGGCATACGCGGCAGAGGCTCTCGCTTGCAAATAGGCATGGTACTTGCGATAGAACCAATGATTAATATGGGAACCAAAAATGTTATGCAGCTAGCCGATGGCTGGACTATTATTACCAAAGACAAGAAACCTTCTGCCCATTACGAACATAACATTGCAATTATGAATGGAAAAGCAGATGTTTTATCTACTTTTAAATATGTAGAAGAAGCTTTAAAGAAAAAAGGATCGGTTGTTATCTGATATGAAAATTGCAGTAGATTTTGATGGTACAATAGTAGAGCACAAATATCCAGAAATTGGAAAGACCGTTTTGTTTGCCTTTGAAGCAATGAAAGAACTTCAGAAGCGCGGACATAAACTAGTTTTATGGACATTCAGAGCTGGCAAAAGACTTGAGGAAGCAGTGGAATTTTGTAAAAAAAACGGAATTGAATTTTATGCTGTAAACAAAAGCTTCCCGGAGGAAAAATTCGATGCAGAGGATATAAGCCGCAAAATTGACGCGGATTTATTTATCGATGACAGAAACCTGAACGGTTTTCCCGGTTGGGCTGCAGTGCTGCAATTTATTCATCCTGAAGATTTCAGTATTGAAGAAGAACCGGCGGGATTTATGAATAAATTCAGAAGTTTTTTAGAAAGCATTAAAAGCTGAGTCAGGCAAAACTTTTTACTGCCTCATCCGAAGTATCATGGATCTCAATTAATTCGTTTAGCTTTGTGATATCAAAAACTTTTTTAACACTGGCATTTAATGCGGATAATTTCAGATCGCCTTTCTTTTCTTTTACTGTGCGCAAAGCCCTGATAACGCCGCCAATGCCCAGGCTGGATATTATGATTACATGTTTTAAATCAATAACAATTAATTTAGCATTATTGCTATCCATCATATCCATTAATTTATCCTGAAGTTTATCCGTATCTTCTTTTTGAACAAGATTTCCTTTAACAGTTAATAAATGTACATTGTTAATTTTATTTTCAACAAAATGCATCTTTGATAATTCCATTCTATTTTTAAGGGATGTATAAAAAGGTTGTAACTTTACAGAACTATAATTGTAAGACTTCTTTTGCTTACATTCAACTAAAAATTTATGTTATTGCGATCGGACAGCAAATAGTTAGTGCTATCTAACTTTAAGTTTGATTAATCTAATAATTATAGGTATATTTAATGTGATACGGAGAATAAAAAATGCCTTTTCAAATTGCAGTTGATTCCTTTGTAGCAGGGATATTAGCAAGCCTTGCATGCGGACTTGGGGCTCTTCCGCTGGCCTTCAAAAAATTCGACAGCCTGAAGAGAACCGGCGTTGGCTATGGAATTGCCGGGGGATTAATGTTTTCGGCATCGGTTTATAATCTACTTTGGCCGGGTTTAAACATGGGTAACAGTTTTTCCTTGCAGGATGTTTTGCCGGTTGTTGCAGGAATTCTTTTAGGGTCACTGTTTATTTGGTTTGCACATGAGCACTTTGAGGAAGATCCGGTAATTGCAAAAGACGGAACAAAACGTTTGACTCAAACACTTATATTTGTGGCGATGGCTATACATAGTATCCCGGAAGGTGTGGCTGTTGGCGTTGGCTATGCTTCGGGTGAGGTTTTAAATACAGATCTGGGTTCCTATATCGCTATTGCTATTGGAATCCATAATATCCCGGAGGGTCTTGCGGTTGCTATTCCTTTAAGGGCAACAGGTGCCACTATAAACAAGTGCTTTTGGGCAGCAGTTTTAACAAGCATCCCGCAGCCCATTGCTGCAATTCCGGCCAGCATGGCATCATGGTTTTTTCAACCATTAATGCCAATTATGATGGGCTTCGCGGCAGGAGCGATGATTTACTTAATAATTTTGGAATTAATACCAGTCGCGCTAAAAGAGGAAAGTGCCGCAAAGACGGCATGGCTCTTTACTTTTGGCTTTTGTGCCATGCTTTTAGTTCAAGTGATTTTATAATGAAGTTAGGAAAGAAACCAATATGACAGATCCAATAACAGCTTTAACATATTCAGCATTTATAGCAATTATTCTTGGTATGTTATTCTGGCCGGCCAAAGGAATTTTCTGGCAATTTAAACGCGGTAAACTAAACACAGAACGTGTTGCCATGGAAGATGCCTTAAAGCAACTTTTTGACCATGAATATCTTAATAAACCTGGAACTCTGAGAAGTCTTGCAGGCTCGCTGCAGTTTGATATGGATATGACTGCAAAGATTTTGGATAAAATAACTTCCTTAGGTCTGGTGGAATTTCGCGACTTTCAATTCAAGCTTACATCAGAAGGTAAAAGATATGCTTTAAGAATAATACGGACGCACCGCCTTTGGGAACGCTATTTAGCCGACGAGACTGGTCTGACTGAAGAAGAATGGCACAGTGAAGCTGAACTTCGGGAACACACTACTTCTGATGCCCAGGCTGAAGAGTTGGCCAGCCTTATGGGTCACCCCGCTTTTGATCCGCACGGTGATCCTATTCCAACAGAAAGAGGCGAAATTCCTCCTAAAAAGGGCCTCTCTTTATCCGGCTTAAACGAGGGCGATTACGCGCGTATAGTGCATATTGAAGATGAACCTGTGGCACTGTATGCTCAACTTGTTGCAGAAGGTTTATACCCCGGAATGCAACTGAATATTGTAGAAAAAACACATAATAAAATTCGCTTTTTCGCTGACAGCGAAGAGGTTCTATTAGCATTGGTCGTAGCAAATAATATCTCTGTAGTTTTGTTAAAAAACGAACAAATTGAAGAGCCGGGCTATGAATCGCTCGCAGATTTAAGTATCGGTCAATCTGGAGAAGTAACCGCTATCTCAAGGGCCTGTCGTGGACAGCAGCGCAGAAGGTTAATGGATTTGGGTATTGTTCCCGGGACATTAGTTTCTGCTGAGTTATCCAGTGCCGGTAAAAATCCCACAGCCTATAATATTCGTGGGGCCTTAATCGCCTTAAGGTCGGATCAGGCAGCATTTATAAAAGTTAAAAGAAGGGACGTTCAATGACACATAACGATTGCGTAAACTGCCCTGTTCATAATAAGAGTCAACTTAAAAAATTGGG
>CAVRRG010000071.1:0-3529 GCA_963723365.1 Calditrichota bacterium
CTTAATAAATCACTCAAGAGTTTTTCGAGCTATAAAACAAACAACGATGACGCAACGATTATTTTGGCCAAACATGAATAATGTCGATTTTAAATATACGATGCTGGAAATGATGCGATCCCCTAGAACAGGTCTAAACTATATCCGCGGAATGGGCTTAGGTTTAAGGGTTAGTTCACCTTTTGCCTTATATAATTCGCCTATTTAATTTCAATCTTATCAATATAACGTTGTTCATTAATTCCTATATCGTTATCACCCTGCTCAAAAAAGAGCATTATAGTTTGCCCGGCATATGCAGAAATATCAACACTTTTATTAATCCAGTCCAGTTCGTCCTCGATTCCGTTATTGGCCAGTTCCCAATCAATCAAAATATTGAAATTTTGATTTTCATCTATGATAACAACCCGCAGCTCAGCATTGGCGTTGGCCCTATTATGAGCACTGGTTAAAAAGCTAAGCATTGTTGCACCTGCAGGCAGATCAATCTCCTTATAAATCCAGGCATTAGCCAGATGATCAGATGTCCCAAAATCACTGCCATCCAGCTTAATACAGCCCGGGGGTTCTCCTGCCCAGTCCAGCCAGGTTACACCATCCAGCTGTTTGCCGGATGTACCCGAACTCCAGCCTTCAAGGCCATTGTCAAAATTATAGATAATTTTATTATTGTCATCCTGCGAACTGCAGGATATGGAGGAAAACATAATCAAAAAAGATAAAAACAAAACATAAATAATATGCATTTTTGCTCTCCAAATTTATTTTCAGATATAACAAACGCGCGCCTTAAAATAATCCCGAATAGTAGGAGATTTTACTGCAGCTTAGCACTTTTTTTATGTCTTATAATCTTGGCATCTTTCATAAAGACCACTTCTTCACTTATATTTGCAGCCAAATCTCCAACACGCTCCAGTGAGCCGGCGACACGAATGGCAGCAAAGTTTTCATCAATTTTGGTGGGATCTTTCTTTAGCAGCTCTTTACTCAGTTTTAAAACTTCCTCAAACAAACTATCCAGTTCATTGTCACGATTACGCACCTCCATTGCCAGGTCGGTATCGCTATGAATGAAAGCGTTCACAACATCGTGCAGCATAGAACAGGCCATTTTTTTCATTACATTTATTTTAGCAATGGATTGTAAGTTTAACATTGCTGCATTATTAATAATCGATTTTGAAATATTTACCGCATGATCTCCTATGCGCTCCAGGTCATTGTTAATTTTTAATCCGCCGACAATAAATCGTAAGTCCAGCGCCACAGGTTGTTGCAGAGCCAAAAGTTCAAGAAAGCTTTTTTCAATATTTACTTCCATTTTATCAATTCCTTTATCGCGCTCAATAACCTCCGCGGCCAGCTCAAGATCGCCTTTTTTTAATGCCTTAACAGCATTGCGGATAGAATTCTCTACTTCATTTCCCTGGTAAATAAGGTCCTTCTTAATATCATCAAGTATATGAATAAATTTTTCTTTCATATCAACCAAACCTTCCTGTGATATAATCTTCTGTTAGTTTTTGCGCAGGATTTGTAAAAATCTTTTTTGTTTTGCCAACTTCTATTAGTTCGCCCAGCATCATAAAAGCAGTATAATCGGAGATACGTGCTGCCTGCTGCATATTATGGGTAACGATTACAATGGTATAATTTTTCTTTAATTCATCAATCGTTTCTTCTATTTTTCCGGTTGAAATGGGATCTAAAGCGGATGCCGGTTCATCCATCAAAATAATACCCGGTTTATTGGCCAAACTGCGGGCAATGCATAAGCGCTGTTGCTGGCCGCCGGATAAATCCAAGGCGGACTTTTGCAGCCTGTCTTTTACTTCGCGCCACAAATCACCCTGCCTTAGTGCCGACTCTACTATTTCATCTAATTCTTTTTTATCTGTTATGCCGTTTACTTTAGGACCAAAAGCCACATTTTCCCAAATGCTCATCGGAAAAGGATTAGATTTCTGGAAAACCATACCCACGGTTTTACGAAGTTCTTCCAGGCTCACATCTTCCTTATAAATGTCTTTTCCTTCAATGATAATCTTTCCATTCAAATAGGAACCCAGGACCAGATCATTCATACGGTTGTAACAGCGCAGTAATGTAGATTTTCCACAACCGGAAGGACCAATAAATGCTGTAACCTTCTTTTCCGGAATCTGGATATTGACATTTTTAAGAGCCTGTGCCTCTTCATTATAAAAGAAATTCAGGTCTTTTGTCTCAATTATTACTTTTTCTTTTTTCATATATTCATGCCCTAAAATATGTCATTGCGAGGAACAAAAGTGACGAAGCAATCTCCTCAATGGATCCCCACAATTAGCTCGCGATGCCTTTCACTTCTTTTTCCAAAACCCCTCATTCCAAACTCGTTTCGGAATCCTCTTTAGATCCTGAAACAAGTTCAGGATGACGCTGTTTTTCATTTGTTCACTGTTCACTGTTCATTGCTCATTGTTCATGCTCATGTTCATTGTTCACTGTTCACTGCTCATCGTTCATTGCTAAAATGTTGCTGTTTTAAATTTTTTCCTAAGATTGTTGCGGATATAAATGGCTACAAGATTTAACAGAACGACAATAACTATTAACAACAATGCCGTGCTATATACCATGGGCTTGGATGCTTCCACATTCGGTGATTGAAAACCCACATCATAAATATGAAAACCCAAATGCATAAACTTGCGATCCAGATGTAAAAAGGGAAATGTCCAATCTAAAGCCAGGCTGGGCGCTAACTTTACAACACCTGTTATCATAAGCGGAGCCACTTCTCCTGCGCCGCGGCTGATAGCCAGGATGAGTCCGGTTAAAATGCCGGGCATGGCATTGGGTAATACAATTTTACGGATCATCTGCCATTTGGTGGAACCCAGGGCTAGCGCCCCTTCTTTATTAGCTCGCGGAACAGCTAAAATGCCCTCTTCTGTTGCAACGACAACAACCGGCAATGTAAGCAAGGCCAGTGTTAACGAGGCCCACAAAATTCCGCCTGTACCAAATGTCGGTTCGGGTAAACTATCACTAAAAAATAAACTGTCGAGCGAACCACCAACGGCATAGACAAAAAACCCTAATCCGAATATACCAAAAACAATAGATGGAACTCCGGCCAGATTGTTTACTGAAAGCCGGATAAAACGCACAATCATGCCCTGTTTAGCATACTCGTTTAAATAAATAGCGGCCAGAACTCCAAAGGGCACTACAGCAATAGACATCAAAAGAACCATCAGTACGGTTCCAAAAATAGCCGGAAAAACACCGCCTTCGGTGTTGGATTCACGTGGATAATCAAAAATAAATTCCCAAAATTTTGCCAGGTAGTGAAAAACCTTTGAAAAAATATTCATATCATTAGGCTGAAAAAAGCGCACAACCGTTGCAAGCTGGATTGTGCGCGTCTGCTGTTGAGCAGTTTCAACTTCAAGAATATTGCCTTGGTTTTTTATAATTAATTCTTCAAGTTGTTTATTATACTCAAGCATTTCGGGTACAATTTCTTCTTCAAGTT
>CAVRRG010000072.1:0-25944 GCA_963723365.1 Calditrichota bacterium
AAAATATTATTATGCTTATCGCTACCCTATCTACGATTTTGTAAAACATGAAATTGGTCAGGGCCATAAGATTATACATATTGCAGTTCATTCATTTACTCCAAACTTAAATGGCAAAGAACGGAATACTGATATTGGTTTGTTATACAATCCTGAAAGGAACAATGAACGGAATTTTAGTAAAAAATTTAAAGAACAGGTTAAAAATAATCTGCGCCAATGGCGGGTGCGTTTTAACTATCCCTATCGTGGTAAACCGGATGGATTAACTGCTCATTTCCGAAAATATTACCCTGATGAAAACTACCTGGGCATTGAATTTGAGGTTAATCAAAAGTATGCCATAGAAAAAGGTCAGTTCCCAAAACAGTTACAAAAACAACACTTAGAAACCTTATATAAAACTATTAATGAATTTAATTGGTCATAGTCAAACCTGTTCTTGCTAGCGTATTTAAATTTCGTATATTAGTAACTGTGGAGCGGTTAAAGTTATATACCAGTATTTAAAAGGAGTCAATATGGAAGCGCCAAGAATTCTTATTATGGGGGCAGCAGGAAGAGATTTTCATAATTTCAATGTTTATTACCGAAACAATAAAAACTATAATGTAATTGCTTTTACAGCTACGCAAATACCAAATATTGACGGTCGAAAATACCCACTTGAGTTGGCGGGAGCACAATATCCTGATGGTATTCCAATATATCCTGAAAGTGACCTTGAAAGACTAATCGCTGAAGAGAAAATTGATCAGGTCCTCTTTTCATATAGTGATATTGCACATGGCGATTTAATGCAGAAAGCTTCCCGAGTTCTGGCAGCGGGAGCAGATTTCAAACTTTTAGGAATGAAAAATTCCAGCCTTAAATCAAATAAACCAGTGATTTCAGTATGTGCTGTCAGGACAGGTGTTGGTAAAAGCCAGACAACGCGCTATGTGGTAAAATTATTAAAAGAAATGGGTCATAAAGTGGCATCAATCAGGCATCCGATGCCTTATGGGGACCTGGTAAAGCAGGCTGTTCAACGTTTTGCAGATTACAGTGATCTTGATAAACATGAATGCACAATTGAGGAGCGCGAAGAATATGAACCACATATCGATAACGGTGCTATCATCTTTGCCGGTGTTGATTATGCTGCCATTTTAAAGGAGGCTGAAAAAGAAGCGGATATTATATTATGGGATGGTGGTAACAACGATATGCCATTTTATAAACCCGACTTGAGTATCGTTTTGGCAGATCCCCATCGACCCGGACATGAGGCAAGCTATTTCCCCGGAGCAGTTAATATTTACATGGCTGATGTCGTTATCATTAATAAAACTGACACGGCTGATTATTCCAATGTCAGATTGGTGAGAGAAAACATTACTAGAATGAATCCGGAAGCAGTGATAGTTGAAGCCGCATCACCCATTTTTGTTGAAAAACCGCAAATGATCCGCGGTAAAAAAGTTTTAGTTGTTGAAGATGGTCCAACATTAACACACGGTGAAATGGCCTATGGTGCAGGTTGGGTAGCCGCTAAAAAATTTGGTGCTGAAGAGATAATAGATCCAAGGCCTTTTGCTGTAAATTCTATCGCGGAAACATATAAAAAGTATCCATCAACGGGAATGGTTTTACCGGCTATGGGTTATGGTGATAAAATGATTAAAGATCTTGAAAATACAATTAATTCTTCAAATGCGGATTTGGTTATTATCGGAACACCTATTGATTTAAACCGGGTTTTAAAATTAAATAAACCATCACAACGTGTAAGATATGAACTTCAGGAAATAGGGTCACCTAACGTAGCGGAGATAATTAAAAAGCGGTTTGCCAAATAAGCGGACTGTTTTTCAATAATTCGAATAAATATTTCCCCTCGGTCGCCTGGTATATTTAATATCCTGAAGCGAAGGATCTTTAATATTTATGCGGAACAGAAAATAGCCCTGCAGAGGCTGCCAGTTAAAAGACATTTCCCAACAATGCAGGTCCCGGTAAATATTTATATTTTGATATACCAGGTCTTTTTCCACTAAATCAAAATTTGCCCGCCAACTAATTTTCCAATTTTTAGTGATTGTAAAATCTGCATTGGTGGACAGACTTATGCGTTCAACCTCTTTAGCAGGATTAGCCCTGTTGAGAGAGTAATTTAATAGAAAAGAGGTACTCCAGGGTATGTTTATTTTCTTTGTTCTCTCTCTCTCTTTTAAAACAGTTGTATTGAACGTGTCTTCTAAACTTGAATCCTGCTCAGATATTTGATCTGTATCATCTTCGTTTTGTAAATCATCTTTTTTCGTTTTTCCTGATATATTTTTCTCATCTTCTTCCGGAGCAAATGTCTTATTATTAATAGTATATCCAAATGAAGTGTTTAAATTTATCAGTCGTGGTAAATTTCCATCCTCATAAAATAATTGATCTCTTTTCCCTCCGTTGTCTTTTATTTTATATAAACTGTGCGTTGTTGTGATCGTTATATTTTTTCCCAAAATACGCGTATTAAAGTTTGAGCGCAGATCACTCCATTTCAAACTATCCGAAGTAAAATTATGACTTGCACTAAAATTAGCTTTGAAAAAATCGATCTTTTCTTCTTTCTCTTCATCATCAATAAATTTTGCCTGGAAAAGGTTTCCAAGACTTAAATTCATTCTTTTAGATTCACGGCTCCCAGTTCCTCCAAAAGGCGAATTCTTAAACTTATCAATAAGTTCCGTTTGACCATTTTCATTTATCACTTTATCGAAATAACCATAGGATGGATCTGAAAAATCGGGTGTATAGCTAAAAGAGACTGCTGGGTTAAGTGTATGGCGGATAAATTTCAGATCACCAATATCGGGTTCAAAAAGACCGTAAACTTTTGTATTGACCCCAATCGATGAGCTAAAGGTGCGCCTTATCCCGAATGTCTTTTTCTTATATTCTTCAACATTGGTTGAATCTTCATTTAGACGTCCCTTGGTTATTTCATCGACCCAAATTTCGTTGTATGATATGGATGGTGTAATATTAAAGTATTTGAAAGCTTTCTGCGGAGAGCTAAATCCTAATGTATGCCGTAAACCCATATCTTGGCGATCAACAAAGGAAGTATCGATTGTTGAATCGGTTTGTGTATAAGCTATTTTATGAGAGCCTTTGCGCAATCCGTTTGCGCTGTAATTAAAATATATTTTTTGATACCAGGAGCTGTTTGTCCCAATAGATTCACCGCTAATAGTTTCGTATATGCTGGATTGCCCCCTTCGAAAAGACACATTTGGAAAGGTCCAGTCTGTTTCATCTGTTTGCAGGTTTTGGTTATGGGAAAAGCTAGCTGACATACTGTTTTTTGTTCCTTTCCAGCTTTTATTTAAAGATAAGCTGGAATTTATATTCTGCCTTAAGCGTTCTTCGACATTGGCTGATGTTTGCCTGATGTAGTTTTTGTCGCTGCTGAATCTTCCGCTTCCACTGATAGAAAAAGTAGGATCAATAGTTTGACGATGTCTGTAGGAAAAGTTCCAGCGATCTCTCCTTTTTCCGGTAATTCTATCTTTCGGATCATAGGAGCCGGATAATTGTCCATTTAAAAGGTAGCGCACTGCATAGCGCGTATTTCCGCGGAAAGTCCATCCCCTGCGCTCATAAAAGGTTGATTCAAGCGTAGCATCCATATAATCGTTTGGGGCCCAGTAATATCCTAAACCTTCAAGAAAGCGTCCGCCATACTTATGCTCACCATAGCTTGGAACAATAATCCCCGAACGTCGCCCTCCTTTGCTAGGGAAAATACCAAAAGGCACCACGGCCAGAGGAATATCCGCTATATAAAAATAAATAGGCTTGGCTACCATTTTATCCTTTAGCTTAAGCCTCATTCTATCGCTGCGGAAATAAAAATGGGGGTTTTCTTCAAGGCTGCAGCTGGTAAAGTAGCCATCTTCAATAAGCAAAGTGCTATCCGCAATTTTATAGATATTGGATCCTTTATAATATCCGGGCTCCATTTTTGTTAGACCTACATTAATTTTGCCACGTCTTGTGTTAAAATCATATACAATATATTTACCTTTCATTGGTTCCTGCCCTTTCTCAACAAATACAGGATTACCCTTAAAATATTCTTTGCCATTAGCATCTATCGAGTCTACTATTCCCGATGCATATAGTTTATTGTTAACTTTATCGATTGTAATATTTTCTGCGTTTAAGGTCAGGTTTTCATAAATAATTTGAGCATTACCATTTAAATATATTTTATTTCCATTAGGGCTAATACTAATGCGGTCTGCTTTATAGGGGATTTTGTCTGCAATTGCAGATTTTACATTTTTTGACACACTTGAGTCAGGAGCTAGTAATGAATCTTTCTGTGGCGAAAAAGCAGTTAAGGAATCTACTGTTCCTTGTGCAGAAATTATGTAGGGGACTAAAAAGAATAGGGTGGTTAAAAGGCACTGTCTAAAAGTAATATTCATAAAATAAAAAAGGCATTATTTTCCAGTTTTCTTAATTCTCTTCTTTCTTTTTTTCCCAACCTCTTTTGTTTCACGCGGATCAAGAACAAAAGGTTCAAACTCAGGATCTTCAAGCAACTTAAAATCTATTTCTCTTTTTTCAAGATTTACATCTAAGACCTGAATCTCAACCCTGTCGCCCAAACGTACCCTTCGGTTTGTGTGTTTTCCGGTCATTGAGTAAGAGGCTTCATCAAAAACATAGAAGTCGTCCGACATGTTTGTCATTTGGATAAAACCTTCAATAAAATTTTCTTCAACTTCAACATATATACCATATGCTGTTACTCCAGAAATTATACCATGAAAAGTATCACCGATATGCTTACTGATATATTCACATTGTTTTAGTTTTATAGATTCACGCTCTGCTTCTACAGCAAGTTTTTCCATTCTTGTTGCCTGTAGGGCTATGTCAGCAATCTCTTTTTTTAATTTTTTCAGATCTTCTATCTCATTATTTGCATAACCTTTTAAAAGGCGGTGCACCAGTAAATCGGGATAGCGTCTAATGGGGGATGTAAAGTGTGTATAGTCGCTGAAAGACAATCCGAAATGACCAATATTTTTCTCAGAGTAAACAGCCTTCATCATTGAGCGCAAGGCAACTTGCTCAATTATTGTCTCTTCCGGCGTTCCTTTTATTGAATCGAGGATACTTTGAAAATACTTGGATGATACGGTATTAACCGGTGTGAACGGTATTTCAATGGCTTTCAGGAAATTGAAAAATTTGTTCATTTTTTCAGGATCCGGCTTTTCATGTATGCGATAAATAAATGGTAAGAGATTCGCTTTTTGGGGACTAATATTGAAAATATGTTTGGCAACTGTCTTATTGGCCATTAACATAAATTCTTCAACAAGGCGGTTAGAGCCCATACGTTTCTTGGGTATAATTTCAATAGGATAGCCCTTATCATCCATGACAAAACTAACTTCCGGTGTTTCAAAATCAATACTTCCTTCCTCAAAGCGTTGGCGGGTTAAACGCTGGCTTAAATTGTACATTTTTTTGATAGTAGGTAGATGAGGTGAGTCAGCACCTGTATCAAAGATCTCCTGGAACTCTTCATAATTATAGCGTTTTTTGCTGTTTATAAGGGAGGGAGAAATCTGGTAATTGACTACGGTAAGATGATCATCAATTTCCATAAAGCAGCTAAAAGCAAGTCGATCTTTGTTTGGCTTTAAACTGCACATATCATTGGAAAGATATTCCGGTAACATAGGAATAACCCGATCAACGAGATAAACACTGGTTCCCCGATTGTAAGCTTCCTTGTCTAGCGGACTGCCGGCTTTAACATAATGGCTAACATCAGCAATATGAACGCCTAGTTTGTAATTACCATTATCCATTTCTTCCAAAGAAATGGCATCATCGAAATCCTTAGCATCAACAGGATCAATGGTAAAACAGAGTAATTCCCTTAGATCCAGGCGATTTTTTAAATCAATATTTTCAATTTCTTTTGAGGCTTTTTGCGCTTCTTCTTCCAGCTCTTTTTTGAAATAAATTGGCAGATTATAAGAATAAGCAACAGATATAATATCAACACCAGGATCATCCGGTGAACCCAGCACTTCAATGATATGACCATGGGGATTATGTTGATCACTTTCCCAGCCATCAAAATGAACCAGTACTTTCTGGCCATCTTGGGTATTAAATTCAGTATCCTCGGGAACAACAATATCACGATAAATTTTGGGGGAATCCGGAACTACATAACGGTAATATTCGGTTTCATGGTATGTGCCGACGATATTTTGCCTGAAACGCTTTACCACTTGTGTAACAAAACCTTCCTGGCGCTTTCCCCTGGTTTCAGCATACAGCTGAACTTCCACAATATCCCGATCAAAAGCAGTATTCAGATTACTACGTGAAACAAATATATCAACATCCTGGTTGGCGATATCTACAAATCCAAATCCTGCCCTGGCGGTTCTCAGCTCACCTGTTAGTCTGGAGATTTTTTGATAAAAATAGGTATGACCCTGTGTTTTTTGAATAACCTTGTCTTTATATAACGCGGCTAAAGAAGCTTCAAAAATATGAAAGTTTTTTTTAGTGATATTTAAAAAATGACTTATTTGTTTTCTGGTAAACTTGTCACCAACATTTTGTTTTAAAAGAGCAAGAATAGAATTCTGAATTGATTTTGAAACTTTTGTTTTTTTCATACTTTAATTTTTAATATCCGATCGATATGTGTTAAGTCTTTGAGAACCTCAATATTAGCAAAGTTACGTTTTTTTGCTTCTGCTACAATTTTTTCTGGCTGTGATCCACTCATCTCAAAAAAGATATAATCACTTGTCAAAGTACCATTTTGAACAAGATCGAGTATGAATGTATAAAATCGCGTTCCATCACCATAGTCGGTTAAGGCTAGCTTCGGCTCAAAGTCCTTTACTTCAGTTTGTAATTCCTTTATTTCTTTTTCTGCAATATAGGGTGGATTTGATACAACGATGGAGAATTGGTTTGGGAGTCTGCTTGAATCAAATTTAAAAATATCCTGACGTAAAAAATAGGTGTTTTCAACTTTATTAATGATGCTGTTCTTGATAGCAGTTTCTATTGCCTCATTGCTGATATCTATTCCGGTAATTTTCGCTTTCTCCCAATAATGACCCAGGCTAATTGCAATGCAGCCGCTTCCTGTTCCAATATCTAATATGGTTGCCTTTTCAGGGTAAAGATCCTTCATTTTAAGAATGTGCTCAACTAGTATTTCAGTTTCCGGTCTGGGGATTAGAACCGATGGATCAACAATGAACGGGATTCCCATAAATTCTGTACTTCCTACGATATATTGTAGAGGTTCAAAATTACTGCGACGTGAAACAACGTCTCTGAAAAGTTTTAGTTCATTGGCAGTTAAGGGTCGTTCAAATTGGACATATAACTTTACCCTGTCTGTTTTTAGAACATTTGAAAGTAAAACCTCGGCGTTTAACCTGGGATTTTCTATATTTTTTTGTTTAAAAAAATCTGCGGTAGTTTTGAGCAGATCAATTACTTTCCAAGGTCTAGTTTCGGGCATTTAATTCTTGTGTTAATATAAATACTAATATAAAAAAATGAAGGTTAAAATACGTACAAATAAATTTTGAAAACTATTCTTATAACTCTTGCATCCCAAAAGCAATTTACTAAATTTTCTTTCCTGGATATGCAATTATCTTTCATCATAAGGATTGAAATAGAATGACAGAACAGAGAATGTTCCAAATAATAGCGGATGAAATAAAAATAAATCCGCTGCAGGTTAAAAATACAGTTGAGCTTCTGGATGGTGATGCCACAATACCCTTTATTGCGCGCTACCGCAAGGAAGTGACTGGTTCTTTGGACGAACAGCAAATTCGTTCAATAGATGAACGTATTCATTACCTGCGTACTTTGCAAGCGCGTAAAGAAACCATTTTAAAATCCATAGATGAGCAGGGTAAATTAACAGATCAGTTGAAAGATAAGATCGAAAAGAGCTCTAAAATGCAGGAATTGGAAGATCTGTATCTGCCTTATAAGCCCAAAAAGAGAACAAGGGCAACTGTTGCCAGAGAAAAAGGATTGCAGCCCCTGGCAGAGATGATTCTGAAACAGGAATTAAATCAGGGCAGCCTGGATGAAATTAGCAAGGAATATATAAACGAATCAAAAGAAGTTGCCTCAACCGCAGATGCCTTGCTGGGAGCTCGTGATATAGTAGCAGAGGTAATTAGCGAAGATGCGGATGTGCGCAAAATAATTCGTAGCCTCACTTTTAATGCTGGGATAATCAAAGTCGCAGGGAAAAAAGTTGAAAAACGCACTGATTATGAAGCTTATTACGAGTATAGTGAAGCAGTAAAAAAGATAGTTCCGCATCGAATTCTGGCCATTAACCGCGGTGAAGCAGAATCTGCTTTAAAAGTGAGTATTGAAACAGATCTCCAAAAAGCAATTGGGGAAATAGGAAAAATATATATCCGAAATAAGAATTCTATTTTCATTGAACAGATGGAATTAGCCATCATTGATAGTTACAACAGGTTAATTGCGCCCTCTATTTCACGTGAAGCACGCACAGCATTAAGCGCTAAAGCTGATGAGCATGCTATTGAGATCTTCGCTACGAATTTAAAAAATCTTTTGTTGCAACCGCCTGTAAGAGGTAAAATAATTTTGGGAATCGATCCCGGGTTTAGATCCGGCTGTAAAGTAGCCACTATTGATAAGACCGGCAAATACCTGGAAGGGACAACAATTTACCCCCATGCTCCGCAAAATAAATATATGGAAGCAAAAAGTATTGTCCGCAAATTAATTGAAAAATATGATGCTGATATAATCGCTATTGGAAATGGAACTGCCAGCAGGGAGACGGAGCAAATGGCTGTAGAATTAATTTCTGAACTAAAAGCCGAACGTCATATCGAATATATTATTGTGAGTGAGGCCGGTGCGTCGGTTTATTCTGCTTCAAATATTGCCAGAGAAGAATTCCCCGATCTTGATGCAAGTATGCGCGGAAATATATCTATTGCCCGCAGATTATTAGATCCATTGGCGGAGCTGGTAAAAATTGATCCTAAAAGCATTGGTGTGGGCCTGTACCAGCATGATGTAAACCAGCGAAAGCTCGCTGCGAAACTGGGTCATGTGGTCGAATCTTGCGTGAACAATGTGGGTGTAAATTTAAATACGGCATCATCTTTTTTATTAAAACACGTATCGGGATTAACCAGCCGCACGGCAACCAGTCTTGTTGAACATCGCAATAATCGCGGGCCATTTAAGAACAGAGATGAGCTAAAAAAAGTAGATGGAATTGGTGAAATTGCATTTGAACAGGCCGCCGGTTTTTTGAGAATAGCGGATGGCGACAATCCCCTGGATAACACATCGATCCATCCGGAATCTTATTCTGCAACAGAAGAGATACTAGCTAAATTTAAAATTACTGATATCAAACAAGGAAACACAGTTAAAGCAAAACTTGATCAGTCCGCTATGATTTTGGAAGAGCTTTTAAGCGAATTGGGAATAGGCGAACCCACTTTTTTTGATATTCTCGATAATTTAGCAAAACCAGGATTGGATCCCAGGGATGAATTACCCAAACCTGTTTTTAAAAGCGATATTCTAAAGATAGAGGATTTGAAAGAAGGAATGATATTAAAAGGAACCGTGAGAAATGTAGTCGATTTTGGTGCTTTTGTTGATATTGGATTAAAACAAGATGGGTTGGTTCACGTGAGTCAGCTGGCTGATAAATTTGTAAAAAATCCTATGGAAATTGTTTCAGTAGGCGATGTTGTTGATGTAAGAGTTAAAAATATTGATCATGAAAGGGGGCGTATCGGTTTATCAATGAGAAAAGAGGTCTAGGTTTTTACCAATTTTTTGACTACCGCCGATAGTTGAGCGATTGAAAATGGTTTTTTTAAAAAGATATTGGGAATCGAGAGATCCATATCATTTATCCTGGCACTAATATCACTACCAGACATAAACACAACAGGGCTTTTAGGGTTAGTTTTTTGCAATTGTAAATAAGCTTCCTTGCCGTTCATTTCCGGCATATTCATATCTACGAGAATAACATCGAAAGCTTCATGGACTTTTGCCAGTGCCACTGCATCTTTACCACTGCGGGATTGTACACTTTCAATATTTAAAAGAAGAAGTACTTCAGATATTATTTCCAATAAAGGTTTTTCATCGTCAATTATCAGGGCTTTTTTTGTCATTATTTTCTAATGTATTTTGTTATATGGACAATTATAATCGTCCTGACAAAACTAAAAATTAAAGAATTGAGAATAATAATGATCTTAGTTAAAATATTGCAATCAAGTAAGTTAATTCTGAGCAGAAGAAAATGATCAAAGCTTCGATTAAGAGACTGCATTTAAAAAATATCTGGACTATTGCCCGCAACTCAAGTGAATTCAAAGAAAATGTAATCATTTCTTTAGAGAAAGACGGAATTATTGGATATGGAGAAGCAGCGCCTAATATACGCTATCATGAGGATGCTGATTCAACGATTCGTGCGATAGAGTTTTTTAATCAGCAGGTAAAAAGTTTTGATCCGCAATTTTACCAGGAATTAAAAAAAGAAATTGATTTGCAGATAATAAATCAGAATTGTGCTAAGGCTGCAATAGATATGGCAATACTTGACTGGATTGGTAAAAAACAAAACATGCCACTGTATAAATTTTTTGGATTAAATCCCGGTTCAGCAAGACTTTCTTCTTTTTCAATTGGAATAGATGACCTCGAAAAGATGCAGCAAAAAGTAAAAGACAATAAGTTTATGGCTATTTATAAGATAAAATTGGGCCTGGAAAATGATCGTGAAATTATTAAGGCTATCCGTAAGGTAACTGATAAGCCCTTACGTGTTGATGTGAATGAGGGTTGGAAGGATAAAGAATTTGCTCTTCAACAAATTAAATGGCTGGCTGATCAGGGGGTCGAACTCGTTGAGCAACCCTTGCCGTCAAACATGCTGCAGGAGAGCGTCTGGTTAAAAGAAAAATCACCTCTTCCGCTTATTGCAGACGAATCCGTCTCTCAGGCAAAAGACATAGTCCTGATTGCAAAAGCATTTGATGGGATAAATATCAAATTAATGAAATCCGGAGGTATTTTAGAAGCACTTAAAATGATACATATAGCCCGTACCCTCGATTTAAAAGTAATGTTGGGCTGTATGATTGAGACTTCCATCGCTATTTCAGCGGCAGCTCAGATTTCATCGCTGGCAGATTATCTTGATCTGGATGGGAATTTATTAATTGTTAATGATCCCTATGTTGGTATCAAAAACAATAATGGCAGGCTGATCTTTAACGATTTACCTGGTTTGGGTATTGAGGAAAGAGATTAGCCAAATATCTTCTTTTATTATCTATACTTATACAGTTCTTTGTTTATAAACCCCGTAATATTTCTTATATTTTAATTCGTATAAATATATTTATAATAAATGGAGCATGTCTGATGGAAAAGGCAAATTTAAACTGGTCTGATTTAGGCTTTGGCTATATGCATACCAATTGTCATTTGGAATATCATTTTAAAAATGGCAAATGGGGTGCTGCCAATATTGTTGAGGGTGGCAAAATCACAATGGGTATTGCTTCAACATGTCTGCATTATGGTCAACAATGTTTTGAAGGTTTGAAAGCTTTTGAAGATAAAAACGGTAAAATTCAGGTTTTTCGTGTAGACGAAAATGCCAAACGAATGAAAAGATCTGCTGAAAAAATATTAATGGCACCTTTCCCCGAAGAAGAATTTATTAAAGCAGTAAAAAAAGTCGTTCAGTTGAATGCTGAATATTTGCCGCCATTTGGCAGTGGGGCCTGCATGTATATTCGCCCTCTAATGCTCGGTGTTTCCGATATTATTGGTGTAAAACCTTCGGATGAGTATACTTTTCTTGTTTTCTGCACCCCGGTGGGACCCTATTTTAAATCAGGATTAAAACCAATTCCGTTGTTGGTAGAAGAAGAAATGGATCGTGCTGCTCCGGATGGTGTTGGAGATGTTAAGGTAGGTGGAAATTATGCGGCTAGTTTAAGAGCTGCAAAAAAAGCAAATGATCTTGGTTATACAGCAGTATTATATCTGGATCCAAAAGAAAAGAAATATATTGATGAATCCGGGCCGGCTAACTTTTTTGGAATTACAAAAGACGATAAATATATAACGCCTCACTCTAATTCGATCCTGCCCAGTATTACTAACATGAGTTTAATGACTCTGGCCCAGGATATGGGCTTAACAGTTGAGAAGCGACCGGTTCATATAAATGAAATACGTAATTTTGTTGAGGCCGGATGTTGCGGTACAGCTGCCGTAATCACGCCGGTTAAAAGCATAAAATATCGTGATGAAGAAGTCACTTATTCTGATGGTGAGAAAGTTGGTGAATGGAGTAAGAAACTCTATAAACGCTTAACATCAATTCAAACAAGTGAGGCGGAAGATAAATTTGGTTGGAATACAGAAATTGCGCTCGATTAAAAAAAAATTATCTTGCTTTTCTTCTCCCAACCAGTGTTGTTATTAGCTTTAAAAGAGTCGCCACAATCGAGGCAATAGTTTTGAGTGGAATTTTTATCTGTTGCGTAATTATTGTTTCCAATTCTGAAAATCTGTCAACGGTTCCTTCAACTTTATTGGTGGCCATGTTAATTGTTTTTGTCACATCATTAACATTGTCCATAATTGTTGGTAAATCATTATTAATTGTGTCCAAAGTTTGGTTGAGTTTTGTAATTGTATCTTTAAGCTGCAATAAAAGCGGCACAATTAATATAATCAGAACGGTCAGGCCTAAAAAAAACAAAGTAAGCACAATAGGCCATATTACTTCCCAAATCATCTCTATCTCCAGAAGGTGCACATAAAAAAATTATTTTTTAGTCTTTTTCGATTTCTTTGCCGACTCATCTTCATTAAGAGAACTGATACTTTCTTCAAAATCACGTTCTTCGGCTGTTTCGCTTGGCTTAGTTGCAGTCTTTTTGCCACTCATGGTGGAAGAAACTTTATCTTTTAAATCGCCTAAATCATGACGCAGCTTCTCGAGTTCAGATTTTGCCTTTGACAATATTTCATCACTATCACTTATTATGGTTTCGCGTGTTTCTTTGCCAGCCTTTGGAGCAAATAAAATACCGGCAATTGCGCCAATCGCTCCCCCTACAAGTAGTCCGCTGAAAAAGCCACCATTATCTGATGCCATTTTACCCTCCGTTTAATACGTTAATTTTTTGTGTCACAAAATATACGAAAAATATTTTTGTAATTCATAGAATAGATATCAAATTTTATTAAAATAATGGCATAAATTTTTTCATTTGCTTGTTACTTCGATATATTTTTTAAGAAAACCATCTTCTTCTATTTTAAGCGCTTGCAGGTCTTTTTGTGAAAAGTCTGAAATAATTTTTCCTTTATGTATAACAAAGACTTCCTCGCAGCACCTGTGAATCAGTTCCACGTTATGCGATGTTAGTAAAATTAAAATTCCTTTATCACATAAAGTTTTCAGATATTCAAAAATTCTGCCCAGAGAAACAGAGTCCATGCCGTTTAAAGACTCATCCAACAAAACATATTTAGGCTCGCTAATCAAAGCTGCGGCAACAGCAAGTTTCTGTTTCATACCATGTGAATAGCTGTTGATAAGTTCATCTTGTTTTTGATCCAATTCCAGCAATTCAATAAAAAAACCAATTTTTGCGGAGATTTTATCCAATTGATGAATTCTGCAAATTAATGATAAAAATTCTTTTCCTGTAAGATAGGGTAAAAGTTCCGCATTTTCAGGAGCGTATACTACGTTTTTCTTCACCCAATTTTTATTTTTTTTTAGGAGCCGCTTCTCAAAAAATATTTCTCCTGAGTATTCCTGAAGCAGGCCAATACAGGTTTTGAGCAAAGTGCTCTTGCCCGCACCATTTGGACCAATTAATCCTGTAATCTTACCTGCTTCAAAAGTAACAGAAAGATCGTCAAGAGCTACTTTGTGATCATAACTGATGGACAGACTTTTAATAGTTATCATAATTAATAATTAAAGAATTTAACATTTTTATAAAAAAAGAAGATCATTAAACTAAACGCAATTAATGGTCCAACCAACGGATAATTAAAAATCATTATTGTGAAAAGTAATACCGAAGAATGGAAAGCATAAACTGCCAGACGTGCATTATCAAAAAACATTAATTGAAAATTAATCATTGAAAAGAGAACAATATGTGCAAAAACAAGGATAAGTAAGAATGAGCTTGACTGAACAGCAAATGGTGCATGGGAAATATTTAAAGCTAATAACGCAGGTATAGAGAATCCTATTATTAATGGAATTTCATTAAGATATTTGGCTAAAAATAAATGTCGAAATTTGATTGGTTGTGTTTGAAGAAACCAGGCTGGTTCTGGAAATGTATATTTTTCGTTAAATCTGCTAATGTAGTGAAACCAGATAAATATGCAACTGATCGCTGTGATCAAGATTTCAACATATTCAGGTTTATTTAGTGTGATTACTACAAAAATAAGGATATAGGTTGCAAATGAATAGATTTTTAATTTTTTATATCTGCTGTTTCTCCATAATGAAAAGTATTCTTTCTCAAAAAGAACTTGTAAAGTTTGACTAAAAATTTCGGGGAGTTTGTAGTTTGATATTTTAAGGGATTTTTTTTTATATGTTTTTATTTGAAATGAAACAAAATTTTCAAGGTTTAGAATTATTCTTTTATTGGAATAAATAAAAATCGTCGATACTAAAAATAGAAATATAACAGAAGTTTGGAAAAGGATGATGTATTCAGTTAACCGGTAAAAAAGCAGAAGAGTGATGTAATAAAGAGCAATAAATATTATCCCTGACAAAATGAAAATTGATACGGATTCAGTTCGGTTGCGCATCCAGAAAAAGGATTGCAGGAAAAAAGCTACGGATATTGAGATTATTATAAAAGAAGAAATAGCACTCCATAAACCAAGTTCTGCAAACACAACCAGTAATACAGGCAATAAAAGAATAAGATATAAAGAGAGATATTTTAGTGAGTAAAATATTAGAACCTGATTGGTTTTTCTGCTATCAAAGGGTTGAGTCAGAAGGTTTGCTAATCCTTTTTGTCGCGGTATAAGCCAAACGATAATGGATAAAGTACTTATATTTATCAATACAGAAAAAAAGTTACTTATAAGCAACGTTAGGTGCCCTGGGCTTTTTCCTTCATTTAACCAGTTTTCAAAGGAGATTGATAATCGGGAACTAATAACTGCGAATATAATAACCAGCATTATAAACAGTTCAATCTTATACCTGATTTCCAGTGATTTCCAAAAATTTAAGAGCTGCTTAAATAAAAGTGGGAGCATATTTCAATCTAAAAAAAGATTGCCTATTTTTCGATTATAATATTACATTTCAGAATTATGTTAAAGATTGCAGTAAACAATTATTATATTTAATTTCTGCAATCTCCTTTAGTAAATTTTCGAAAATCAATATTTCGTTGGAGTTTAGATGGCTTTTGTACAAAGAATAAATACTTTTGTTGCAAAAATAGAATCATGGATTGTGGTTGCTATTGTATTATTGATGGTCACTATGTCTTTTGGGCAGGTTGTTTTACGAAATGTTTTTGACCAGGGGATTCTGTGGGGGGATATATTTTTAAGACATCTTGTCTTATGGGTTGGTTTTATTGGTGCGTCCCTGGCAACCCGCGAAGAAAAACACATAAATATAGATGTGCTGAGTCGTTTTATGAAGGGTAAACGTAAACTTATTGCCAATGGTATAGTCTATCTTTTTTCCATTTATATTTCCTGGCTATTAGCAGATGCGTCATGGGAATTTGTTATGGAAGAGAGGGAATATCAAACCGTTCTGTACGGCGATATTTCGGCGTGGTATTTTCAAATTATTATCCCAATTGGTTTTTATTTAATGTCCATGCGATTCACACTGCTTGCCATTGAAAAATGGATTGCTGCTTTCAAATATAAAGCAGGAGCAAAATCGTGACTGCATTAATTATAACCCTGCTGCTCATTTTATTAACTCTTTATGGCACACCTCTTTTTGTAATTATAGCCTCTATTGCCCTGATTGGATTTCATGCGGCGGGAATAGATTCAATGGCCTTAATAATTGAATTGAACCGCATGGCACAGCAGCCTGTTTTGTTGGCTATTCCTTTGTTTACTTTCGCAGGATATTTATTAGCTGAAAGTAAAACACCAATCCGCTTGGTAAATTTTTCCAAAGCCCTTTTAGGCTGGATGCCAGGAAGTTTGGCCATAATTACTCTTGTTACCTGTTCTATATTTACTGCTTTTACGGGGGCTTCCGGGGTTACTATCGTTGCTCTTGGTGGAGTGTTATACCCGGCACTTATTAAAGATAATTATCCTGAAAAATTTAGCCTGGGAATTCTTACCTCTTCCGGAAATCTTGGCCTGTTATTTCCACCCAGCTTACCCATTATTTTATATGGACTTGTAGCGGAAACAAGCATTGATCAGTTATTTATCGCCGGCATACTTCCCGGACTTTTAATGGTTGGATTACTTGCTTTGTATAGTGTAATAGCAGTCAAGAATAATGTTTCCATGGCACCTACCTCCAGTTTTGATCCAAAAGAATTATGGAAAGCTACTAAAGAAGCAGGATGGGAAATCCCTTTACCAGTTATAATTTTAGGTGGAATTTATATGGGATTTTTCACTGCAACAGAAGCTGCCGCAGTTACAGCTTTTTACGTGTTAATAGTAGAGGTTTTTATTTACAAAGATATATCAATCTCAAAAGACCTGCTGCGTGTTGTGAAGGACAGCATGATGATGGTCGGAGGGATCCTCGTTATTCTTGCTGCAGCATTAGGTCTGGCAAATTATTTTATCGATGCCGAAATCCCTATGCAGATATTTGAGGTAATGGATGATTACATATCTTCTAAAATAGGTTTTTTAATTGTTTTAAATATTTTTCTCTTAGTTGTGGGTGCCATGATGGATATTTTCTCAGCTATTTTGGTCGTTGTTCCGCTCATTATTCCCATAGCGGCACAATTTGGTGTGCATCCTGTGCACCTGGGGGTAATATTTTTAGCAAATCTGGGTATTGGCTATTCCACACCACCCGTTGGTATGAACCTTTTTATTGCTTCATTTAGATTTAATGAACCTATATTAAAATTATACAGAGCAACATTACCCTTTTTAGCAATTTTACTGGTTACCCTGGTGATAATTACTTATTGGCCGGAATTAAGTTTAGTGCTGGTTGATTGGATCACAGGGTAAATTGAATATGTTATAGTTCCCTTGGTATCCTTATATTTTCTATCAGAGTCTGTATTTCTTGCGGTGGTTCAGGTGTAAAGCGTGATACAGTTAAAGTGACAATAAAATTAAGAACCATTCCTAATGTACCAATTCCTTCAGGCGAAATTCCCCACAACCAGTTTTCAGGTATGTTTGCTGCCATTGGATCTATAAAAACACCTTTAAAATAAATGATATAGGCGGATGTAAAAATCAGTCCTGTTAGCATTCCTGCAATGGCCCCTTCCTTGTTGACCCGCTTGGAAAAAATGCCAAGAATAATAACGGGAAAAAAAGAAGAAGCTGCCAAGCCAAAGGCAAATGCTACCACCTGGGCAACAAAACCAGGCGGATTTATTCCAAACCAGCCCGCTGCAATTACCGCAAATGTTGCCGCAATTCTTGCAAATAACAATTCAACTCTATCCGGGATATTTTTAGAAATAATTTTTTTTATCAGGTCGTGAGAGATAGATGTTGAAATAACCATCAACAACCCTGCTGCAGTGGAGAGCGCTGCTGCTAAACCGCCAGCTGCTATTAAAGCAACAACCCAGTTTGGTAATTGAGCAATTTCGGGATTGGCCAGAACCATTATATCCCTGTCTACCTTTAATTCATTTTCAGTGGCATCTCCCCGCACCTGCATTATGCCATCATCATTTTTATCATTCCAGGAAATGAGCTTGGTTTCTTCCCAATTTTTAAACCAGCCGGGTGCTTCGCTATAGCTGGTTTCGTTAAGGGTTTCAATCATGTTTATACGTGCAAATACAGCAACAGCAGGAGCAGATGTATAGAGAATTGCAATAAATAATAAAGCCCAACCGGCTGATTTACGAGCGTCTCTTACTTTTGGCACTGTAAAAAAACGAACAATTACGTGAGGCAAGCCGGCCGTACCAATCATTAAAGCAGCTGTAATAAAAAAGACATCAATTGTCGATTTTTGTCCACTTGTATAAGCAGCAAATCCAAGGGTTTCGTGGAGTCCATCCAGCTTGTCTAAAAGGTATTCATTTGATCCGGCAATTGTATCTCCAAAGCCTAATTGTGGTATTGGATTACCTGTAATCATGATTGAAATAAAAATGGCAGGAATAAGGTAGGCCACAATAAGAACACAATATTGCGCAACCTGGGTGTAAGTTATTCCTTTCATGCCACCAAGAACAGCATAAAAAAGAACAATGGCCATACCAATAAAAACACCAGTGTTTATGTCAACGGAAAGAAAGCGCGAAAATACAATACCAACTCCCCGCATTTGACCAGCTACGTAAGTAAGTGAAACAAAAATTGCACAAATAACCGCCACGATGCGAGCGACATCGGAATAATAGCGTTCGCCAACAAAATCCGGGACGGTAAACTTTCCAAATTTTCTGAGATAGGGTGCCAACAGTAGGGCCAATAAAACGTATCCCCCTGTCCAGCCCATTAAGTACACTGAGCCATCGCGGCCCATAAAAGAGATTAATCCGGCCATTGAAATAAAGGAGGCTGCAGACATCCAGTCTGCTCCGGTGGCCATTCCATTGAGCACAGGATGCACTTTTCGCGCTGCAATATAAAAATCACCCGTAGAGCGTGCCTTGGTATAGAAAGCAATAGCAATGTATAATGCAAAAGTAATTCCGACAATAATCCAGGTCCACTCGGTAATTGTCATAAATCTTCCTTCGCAAGAAAGTGATTGGAAAAGTTATTCTTCATTAAAACCATATTTTTTATCCAGTTTGTTCATTAAATAGACATATACAAAAATCAAAATAACAAAAATAATTTCAGAACCTTGCTGTGCAAACCAGAACCCCAATTTAAAACCAAAGAATCGAAAGGAGTCTAAAATATCAACGAAAAAGATACCCGCTCCATAAGACACAATGAACCATATAGATAATAATATGGTAAGATATCTAATGTTTGTTTTCCAATATCGGTTTAAAGCATCTTTGCTCACTGGAACCTCATTATGTGTATTATTTTTAAAAATTTACAGGTCGTCTGCAGTTGTCTTGAATTCATAGACCTGTTTCAATAAGTAGGTTTTAATAATAAAATAATAAAGGGAAAATTCAAATAATTTTATTATTGAAGGTAATGCGAGGTTATTCGTCCATAAATCCGTTACTCTTCTGTATACTGAATATTTTATTAAATATCATTTTGGCCATCCTGGGATTTTCTTTTAATCTGCGAATGGAATATTGATACCAATCTTTGCCGTAAGGAACATAAATACGAATTCGATGACCGTTCTCAACAATTTTATCACGCAAATGTTCTGTTACTCCTAAAAGCATCTGAAACTCGTATTCTTCCCGTTTAAGTTTTAGTTCTTTTATAATTTCAATGGCGTGTAATAATAATTCTTTGTCATGGGTGGCAATACCTGTATAACATTTATTTTTGAGCATAGATTCAATTATTTGTTTATAACTTTCATTAATTTCAGGCATCTGCTTAAAAGCAATCTCCTCGGGTTCAACATAAATGCCTTTGCAGATTCTTAAATTAGCTTTTTCCTTAATTAGTTTTTTAATATCATCTTTCGACCGCCTAAGGTATGACTGGATTACTGTCCCAATGTGTTTACCAAACTCCATTTTCAACTTTAAATACATTTCAATGGTTTTATCAGTTACTGTATGATCCTCCATATCTATGCGTACAAAATTATTTAATTCCTTAGCCTTTTTAACAATGCTTTTTATATTATCAAAACAAAAGTCCGGATCCAGATTTAATCCGAGATGGGTTGGTTTAATGGAGACATTACAATCAAGCTTTAACTTGTCTATTTCATCAAGCATTCTTAAATATTGATTGGCGGCATCTGTGGATTGTTCTTTATATTTTACTTCTTCTCCCAAAAGATCGAGGGTGACCACCATGCCTTTAGCATTTAAGTCTTTTACCACTTTTAAAGCGTCAGACAACTCACTCCCGGCAATATAATTTCTTGAGAAAAAACCGACTATCGGTTTTGGTATAAGGGGTAAGGAATTAACAATTATTTTATCAAAAAAACTCACTTATTGTCTCCTAAAGTTCAAACAGGTTTTAAAAATTGCTGCATACCTATTAAATATAACTTTTTGAAATTGCCATGGCAATAAGAAAGCTTGCTTCTTTACAATGATTACAATGTGTAATTCTAAACGGAAATATTTAGAAAATGCATGAATTATAGAAATAGTGGTAAGTGGCAGTTTAAAAATTATTGATTTAAAATCGGAAATGCTGATTTTTTGGAGTCTGTTTTATCCTCATTTTTTGTATTCCAATTAAAAATGAAACTGCCAAGACCCTGGTTACAGTTGCGACATATATCAATGCTGGAACGGTTGGTAACTAAATCTTTGCGAAATTTTTTGTAGGTCTTGCCGAACCAGATTTCCCGGAAACTTTCTTTTGAATTAATATTACCTAACTGATATAAACCGTTTTTATCAAAACAGCAAGGTGCAACAGAGCCGTCCCAGTTTATCAATGTAGAATTCCAAACTCGCGCGCATGATTTCCTGCTTTGGTTTTTAACAACAAGTGTTTGACCATCAAAATTATAGCGGCTATACTTTTCATTTTTTGGCAACCACTCTTTTGCTTCCTGTGTATTACGGACTTCAATATTTTTTATCAGCAAACGATCTACACCTATCTCTTTGGCAATTTTTTTAACATCTTGCAGCTGGTGTTCATTATGCTTCATTACTAAAAACTGTAGGGCAATAAGCGGGTATTTAACTTTGCGCTGACGTTTTATTTCCATAAAGCGGGCTGTACCTTCAAGAACTTTATCAACTTTGCCCTTTACACGATAATGTTCGTAAACATCCTGTGTTACGCCATCAAGAGATATAATCATGCTGTCCAGACCTGAATCTATTGTAGCATGAATTACCTCGTCTGAGAAATAATGGGCATTTGTACTTGTTGTGGTATAAATGTTTTTAGCTTTGGCCATTTCTACAAATTTTAAAAAACATTTGTTAATATAAGGTTCACCCTGATGATACAACAAAA
This sequence comes from Calditrichota bacterium, assembly GCA_963723365.1. Lineage (GTDB taxonomy): Bacteria > Calditrichota > Calditrichia > Calditrichales > J004 > CAVRRG01. Next base: position 21,415 of record CAVRRG010000072.1, read on the forward strand.
GGAAAAATAAATCGTCACCCATCTTGTTGATAATATTTTCAAAAGTCTTTAAAGACATCTTGCCATTGGCGCGTTCCATTTCCCCTGAACCGGTTGTGCACAATGGACAGCGCAGGTTACAGATATTGGTAGGCTCAATTGTTAAAATGGAGGGTTTACCCCAAACAAAAAATTTGTTAAGAAGTGCTGAAATTAAAAACGAAGAAAGAGTCTTAATAAGATTAGCAGCTCTGTGCAAGGTGAGCGAGCGGATTAGGTTTTTAAGAACAAGTTCATTCAGCATATAAGTAAGGAAATAGTTTATTTATTGTTAGAATCATATGATACCAAAAACAATCTTTTTTGGACAGGATAACTGGTTTACTTAATTTCATTTTATCTTTAATTTTCAGTCTTTTAGTACTATTTAATTAAAATCATTTTTTTTGTATCTATTATAAGGTTATTAACCTTTAACGTGTAGAAATATATACCATTATTCAGGTTTTCTGCAAAAAAAGTGAAGTCATAACTGTTTGGACTTTGTTTTTCATTTATTAACGTATGCACTTTTCTGCCGCGAATATCATAAATATCCAAAATTACCCAGCCACCTTTGGAGAGAGTATACGAAATTTTTGTCGATGGATTAAATGGATTTGGGTAATTCTGACTTAATACAGCACTCTTTGGCAATTTTATTGATCTTTTTTGTTTCGCGATACTTGAGACAACAGGATTAGCCAGAAAAATTAAAATGTTATCAACAGCCTGATAGGGTGAGGAGGCCAGAAAAAGCTGGTTTTCTATTAAACTGGGACCTGTAACATATCCAAAACCCCTCACACCCGGCAAGCGCATTGGTGCAGAGAACACTTCATCAAGACTTATTCGGGAAGTGTAATATAATACGCTGGATGTATCAGCTTCGCTAAAATACATCTCTAATTCATCTCTGCTTAACCATGCTGATCGGGCCGATGTGGAAATTGTGATCGCTAAACCAACAGGGCTCAAAAAAGAATCTGCTACTGAGGTCCTGCTGCTCATCAAAAACTCTCTGGAACTACTTCCGCTGCCTCTTGTAAAATATAGTCTTAATCCGTCGGGTGTGATATAGGGATAAGCGTCTGCCTGGTTTACAATATTAATTTCATCCAGTGCCCGGACCGAGTCAAAGACAGAGAAAGTATCCGGCCTGATCGCCAAATATAAATCATTAAAATTCCAGTTATTTTCAGCACTTCTTACAAAAACAATGGTTAACTTATCTTCGCTTACAGAGGGTTGAATATTTAATGTTTGCTGATCATTAACAGCTCCATTTAAAAGCTGCGCTGCGTTAAATGTATCCTGAAGGCTTGCCCTGTTCGCCATATAAAGCAGCTCACTGCCGTTATTAAAGTCATGCATTGAAAAGTAATATTCCAGCCCGTTTTTTGATAACTGCCCGGAACCGGGTTCAAATCCTGCGGCAGTATGTAATGTATCGGAAATGGAAAAAGTCGAATCGTAAGCTGCTGTTTTAGAAATTTTCGGTAAAGTATTCCGGGAGATTGGATTACCATAAACATCATATGTTTGGGCTTTGATCGATATCCCCAAAAAGGTAGCAAATAAAAAAATTGATAATTTGTAAAAAGTGGTTCTTCGCAAGGTGTCCTTCAAAAAATTGTTGGATGCTGAATATATTTAATCAGATGTCTAATTAAAAGTTTATTTTCATACAGATAATGGCATTACTTTTAAATAATAAATAACTGAATTAACTTATCTAAAAATACAATAAAGAAAACACAAAATGACACTACTTCTATTATTTTTTTCTATTCTTTATTGTTTGTCTGTATTTATTGTCTCCATTCTTTTTCTTAAAAAAGAATCAGATACAAAAAAAAATGACATTCGGACTATATCCGTTGTAATAGCTGCGCGTAATGAAGAGAATAGAATCTCATCTACTTTGGAAAGTCTTTTAAAGATCAAATATCCTGAAGATAAATATGAAATTATTTTTGTAGATGATGCTTCTTCGGACAAAACAAGTCAATTAATTCAAAGATATGTTGCTAAAAAAGCAAATTGGTATCTTATACAGGTTCCTTCAAAAAGTAAAACAATCGGTGGTAAAAAAGCAGCATTAGAAAAAGGAATTGATAAAGCTAAAGGCGAAATAATATTAACAACAGATGCTGATTGCACTGTTACAGAAAATTGGATATCTGAAATTGCCGGCTGTTTTGAAACAGAAACCAGCATGGTAGTGGGGCACTCGCTGTTACAAAGAAGAAAAGGGTGGCTGAATAAGCTAATACGCTTTGATAATTTGTTTTCAGGAGTTATGGTTGCTGCTCCCACAAAATTGGGTTTTGCCTTGAACAGTGTTGGTAGAAATATGGCTTTTAGAAAAAGTGCCTTTAATAAAGTTGGCGGATACAATACTTTGTATCATCACAAAAGCGGTGATGATGTGCATTTAACAGAATTATTTCGCAAGACTAAGCAAGGGGAAATTAAATTTTGTTTTAAGAAAGACTCTTTTACAGTCTCAAAACAGCCGGATTCTTTGCGGGAACTTTTTCATCAACAAATACGCAAGAACAGTAAGTTATTTAAAAAATCCAGCGCATCAATAGTTTTAACTTTATTTCTGCTTGCTTATCACTTAGTATTAATTGCCTACCCATTTTTGTATGGAATTGAAAAAATTTGGATTATTCTTCTTGGGTTAAAACTGTTAAGTGAACTTATAGCATTGATAATCTCTGCCATCCGTTTCTCTGAATCGCGGTTAATTCCAATATTGCCATTATTCCAGATATTATATCCGCTTTATGTGTCTATCCTGGCTTTTATTGGAACTTTCCAGCTATATGAATGGAAGAAATAACTTACTCGTTCCAAAGATGATAATATTTGTAGGCGCTGCCTGTATTGAAAAGGACAACACTCTCATTGGTCTTAATCCATCCCTGCAGAAATAATCTTTTGAATGCTACCAATGTAGCGGCTGTTTCAGGACTAACAAATAGCCCCTGCGTTTGGCCAATAAGATTTGCAGCTTCTATTAATTCATTATCTGGAACAGCAACAGCTGTCCCGCTGCTTTCGTGGATTGCTCTTAAAATTAAAAAATCACCAACTGCACCTGGGACACGCAGCCCGTCTGCTATTGTTTTCGCTCCTATCCAAGGCTCTGCAAATTCCTTCCCTTCCTTAAATGCTTTTACCAGCGGCGCGCAGCCTTCAGACTGAACGCTAACCATTCGCGGGCGTTTTGAGTCAATCCAGCCCATTTTTTCCATTTCATCAAATGCTTTCCACATACCAACCAGTCCAGTCCCGCCGCCTGTCGGATAAATTATGACATCCGGTAACTGCCATTCCATTTGTTCAGCGATCTCGTAACCCATTGTTTTTTTGCCTTCCAGGCGATAAGGCTCTTTTAGTGTTGATACATCAAAACGTTGATATTTTTTCACTTGCTCGGCGGCAATCTTTCCGGCATCACTTATCAGACCATCAACTAAAGTGATTTTTGCTCCTAGGGCTCTGCATTCAGCGATAAATGGTAAAGGAACATCTTTGGGCATAAAAACATGGCAGGGAAGTCCTGCCAGGGCAGCATAAGCGCTTAGTGCTCCGGCGGCATTTCCTGCGGAGGGAATTGAGAATTCTTTTACACCCAGTTCAAACGCTTTGGAAGCGGCCACACTTAGGCCTCTGGCCTTAAAAGATCCCGTTGGATTTACTCCTTCATCTTTTATATAAAGACGCTCAAAACCCATTTCAGAGCTTAACCGAGTAGCTTTGATAAGCGGTGTAAAACCCTCTCCAAGCGACAGAATATATTTGGGGTTTTTTATGGGCAATAGCTCCCTGTAACGCCAAAGTGTTTCATCGCGTTTTGATAAATCTTCTTTGGGAACAGTTTTCTTCATCTGCTCAAGATTGTATCTTGCTAAAAGTGGCTTTCCACACTCTGGACAAAGATTCCAAATTTTGTCGGCAGTAAATATTTTGGACATAAAGAACATTCCAGATGCGCTAGGTAGCTCATTCTATTCTCTTCATCCTCTTTATCGGTGGCTATTGTAGGTATTTTTTAAAAATGAATTTTCAAGAATAACCTGTTCTTCAGCGGCGAGAACATTTGTATCTATTGTTGTTAAGCAGTCTTCTAATTGTTGCATTGTTCTTATGCCGCAAACAGCCGATGTTATTGCTTTATTATATAGAACAAAATGCAAAGCAGTCTGCGCATTACTGCGCTTTCTGCGTGACACCTGTAAAATGGCTTTTTGAGCTAAATTAACTGTTGCCAGATCATAATCCAGATAAGATGATGCCTTTTTATCGGCCAGCAAACCCTTGGCAAGTGTTCCCCTTGCCAAAACACCGACATTATTTTTTTTTAGCATATCAAGGCAGGTTTCCTGCGGTCTCCTGTCTAACAGGCTGTACTGCATCATAACACTTACAATATTTGATTTTTCAATATATTTTCTAAATTCATTAGGCCGTATTGATGATATTCCATAGTACAGAATT
>CAVRRG010000073.1:0-13240 GCA_963723365.1 Calditrichota bacterium
CTGTCGTGGACAGCAGCGCAGAAGGTTAATGGATTTGGGTATTGTTCCCGGGACATTAGTTTCTGCCGAGTTATCCAGTGCCGGTAAAAATCCCACAGCCTATAATATTCGTGGGGCCTTAATCGCCTTAAGGTCGGATCAGGCAGCATTTATAAAAGTTAAAAGAAGGGACGTTCAATGACACATAACGATTGCGTAAACTGCCCTGTTCATAATAAGAGTCAACTTAAAAAATTAGGTGTTAACATGGATTCATGGGATTATGTTGTCGCTGTAGCGGGTAATCCCAATACAGGTAAAAGTACTGTTTTCAATGCATTAACTGGCTTACGACAGCACACCGGAAACTGGCCCGGTAAAACAGTAACCCGCGCTGAAGGTGGATTTAGTTATAACGATAAAAAATATAAGCTGATTGATCTTCCCGGCACTTATTCACTTTTATCAACAAGTACTGATGAAGAAGTCGCGCGCAATTTTATCCTTTTTGGGCAGCCGGATGTAACTGTTATCACAGTAGATGCTACCCGTCTTGAAAGAAATTTAAATCTTGTTTTACAGGTACTGGAAATAACAGATCGCGCTGTTGTCTGTTTAAATCTGATCGATGAAGCAAAACGCCATAAAATACAAATAGATGACAGATTACTTTCCAAAAAACTGGGTGTGCCCGTAATACCAACAGCAGCAAGGAGTGGATTTGGCATTGAGCAGTTGTTGGAGAAAATAGCAGAGGTAGCAAGCGGACAATATGTCTGCAAACCATATCGTGTAAAAAATAAATCAAAGAAACTGGAACAGGCTCTTTTAAAGACAGTGTCAATGATCGAAGCAAAATATAATGGCATTAAAAACGCTCGCTGGCTTGCCCTGCGCCTTCTTGAAGGTGATAAACGTATAGAAGAAGCTTTCAAAAATGACGAGCTTAATACTTTAATTAATTCCAACTGATCGGGAAATTTATATAAAAATGGAAGAAAATAACGATACAATTTTACAAACCGCTCAATCTCTACGCTGGGATGTGGGTGATGATCTGCATGATACTTTAATAAACCAGCTGTATAAGGATGCCGGTGAAATTGCTGATACAGTGGTTACTATACCCGGTAAAAAAGATCGTTTAAACTGGGAAAAAAACCTGGATAAAATTTTGACGGGAAAAATAACCGGTTTTCCCATGATGTTCCTTATGCTGGCAGTTATTTTCTGGCTTACAATTGAAGGAGCTAATTATCCCTCCGGCTTATTGGCTTCATTTCTAATCGATACCCTGCATCCATTAATCAAATCGGGATTTATTGCTGTGGGTTCACCGGCCTGGTTCAGCGGTCTGATTGTTGATGGTATGTACCTGGCGTCAGCATGGGTCATAGCTGTAATGTTGCCACCAATGGCAATTTTTTTTCCCATCTTTACTCTGTTAGAAGATTTTGGTTATCTGCCCCGGGTGGCTTTTAACCTCGATAATCTATTCCGGAAAACGGGCGCGCATGGCAAACAAGCTCTTACAATGAGTATGGGCTATGGATGCAACGCAGCCGGAATTGTGGCAACCCGAATCATTGATAGCCCGCGCGAGAGGTTGATTGCTATAATCACTAATAATTTTTCTCTGTGTAATGGCCGCTGGCCAACACAAATTCTAATTGCCACTTTGTTTATAGGCGCTCTAGTTCCACCTGCTCTGAGCGGATTAGTTTCCGCAGCAGCAGTTGTTGGTATTGCCCTTCTGGGAATATTATTTACTTTTATTGTTTCATGGGCTTTATCCAAAACTATTCTAAAAGGCAAAGCCTCTACATTTAGTCTGGAACTACCTCCTTACAGACCACCGAGAATTTTACAAACTTTGTATACATCTTTAATTGATAGAACATTAATCGTTCTATGGCGAGCAGTTATTTTTGCTTTGCCGGCAGGAGCTGTTATATGGTTGATTTCCAATATCACTATTGGTGATTTAAACCTGGCTTCTCATATCATTAATGGCCTTGATCCTTTCGGTATGTTAATTGGTTTAAATGGTGTAATATTGCTGGCCTATATTGTGGCGATCCCGGCCAATGAAATAGTCATCCCCACTATCCTTATGTTAACGGTATTAAGCCTTAATATTGCCGGAATGGGCGACGGTGCCGGTGTTATGTTTGAACTAACAGATAATAATGCCTATACCTCGCTTTTTGGCCATGCCAACTGGACCTTGCTTACCGCCGTTAATTTGATGCTATTCAGTCTTTTACATAATCCCTGTTCAACCACTATTTATACAATTTACAAAGAAACAGGAAGCGCAAAATGGACATGGATCTCATCTCTTCTGCCCGTTGCAATTGGCATTGCTGTCACATTTTTTACAGCACAAATCTGGCGAATTATAAATTAAAAGTTTGGGTTCTCCCTATTCCATTGTATTTCTTTCTTTATTAGCTTTTAGATTATTTAAAATTACTTACATAGGAGATTGATTTGAAAAGGCTTTTTTTATTTATTGTTTCTGTTTTCTTTTTGACCGCTTTTCTTTTTGCACAGGAGAAAGAAAAAAAACAACCAAAGTTCGGTTGGAAAAACCAGATGGTGGGCGGCTTAAATTTTACACAAAACGCATTCTCAAAAAACTGGAGCGGCGGTGGTGCAAACTCATGGAGTTGGGCCGTAAACATTGACGCAAAGGTCGAATATGATCAACGGGAATACAACTGGTTTAATTCCGGAAGATTTGCCTACGGCCAGGCATCCATTGGCGGAAATGATCCCCGAAAGGCAGCCGACGAAATTAAACTTGAAACAGTATACACGCATAAAATCAATAAACTATTCAATCCCTATGCAGCGGCGGCCGCGCAAACACAGCTGACTGCCGGTTTCACATATGTTGATGCCAATGATGAAGATGGTACTGAAATTTCAGACTTTTTCGATCCCGGCTATTTTACCGAAAGTTTTGGAGTTAACTACAAACCCAATCAAACCTTCAAAAGCCGTTTTGGTGTAGCGGCAAAACAAACTTTTACCACAAAATATGAAGATACTTATGCCAAAGGCGAAGAATTTCATAGTGAGATAGGTTTTGAATCGGTTACTGATCTGAATGTGAAAGTTTCCGAACAAATTCTTTATGTTACTAAGTTTGGCATATTTACTGACCTTGGCGGTATTGCTGATATTGATGTTAACTGGGATAACTCTTTTTCGGCAAAGGTTTCTGAAATTATTAGTGTAAGTTTTAACTTTCGCCTCATTTATGACAAAGATATCCATATCAAACGGCAATTGAAACAGACACTGGCTGTAGGTATTTCCTACTCTTTTCTTTAACCATCTTTCAAAAAACAGCTAAACGCAATCTTCTTTTATTATTTATGTGTTGCAACACATAAATAATTTTTGTATACTTCGACTCACAGTTGAAAATTCGGAATTGTAATGTCGATTATTGCCGATCGTATAAAACAGGTGTCTTTTGAAAATGAGGGACAGGAAGCCATAATAAGCTTGTTAGCAGTTGCCGCCCATCTCAGGGAAAAGCTAAATTTAATTTGTGAGGAAGAAAATATATCTCTGCAGCAATTTAATATATTAAGAATCTTAAAAGGTGCATATCCTGAAGGTTACCCCAGGTGCGATATTTCAGAACGCATGGTTGAAAGAGCACCCGATACAACACGTTTAATTGATCGAATGGCAAAAACGAGTTTGGTAAGCAGAGAAAAGTGTACAGAAGATAAAAGACAATCCATATCAAAAATAACTAAAGTCGGTATTGATTTATTAAATAGAACAAGTGTAAAAGTAAAAAGATTTCATAAACAATTTGAAGAAAACCTGACAGCAGCTAAATGCAGGCAAATTTCGGACAACTGCAATACAATTTTAAAATATTAACTTTTTTTTAATTAAATATGTGTTTTAAACACATGACACTCATCCAAAAACAGGAGATTTACAATGCATAAAGTTATTTTTTCAACCATCACACTTTTCATGTTAACAGCTTTCGCTTTTGGCGGAACCTATAGTATTGACAAGGCACACTCAAATGTCGGCTTTGCAGTTGACCACATGGTAATTGCAACAGTGGATGGTAAATTTAATGATTTTGATGTTGAATTGACATTCGATCCAAACGATCTGTCAACTTTCAATCTTAAGGCCATCATTAAGATCGCCAGTGTAGACACAGATCAGGAAAAAAGGGATAATCATTTAAAAAGCCCGGATTTTTTTGATGCACAAACTCATCCGGAAATGATTTTTAGCAGTTCAAAGGTTGAGAAAAAAGGCAACGGGTATGTTGCAAAAGGCACTTTAAATATACGCGGCACCCAAAAAGAAATTTCCTTGCCGTTTACAGTAAAAGGTCCAATAAAAGACGGTTGGGGAAATGAGCGCATAGGGGTTAAAGCCGGTGTTGTAGTAAACCGCCAGGACTATGGTGTTAAATGGAGTAAATCACTTGACAGCGGCGGGTTGGTTGTGAGCGATGAGGTACAGGTAAATATAAATGCCGAGTTTATTTTAAATAAGTAGAAACGTGTATTAAATAACAGACTGTCTTAGCTGATGAGGCGGTCTGTTTTTTTCAACATGAACTTTTAATGTTATTGGCTAATTATATTTTGCAATAATCCCAAAATCTTTAAACGTTTCAGTAATTTCCTGCAACCTTTTTTCAGCAGGAGCCACCATTCCATGTGAATTGTATTCCTGACCAAGCTTATCATACTTATGATGAGCTGTATTGTGATATGGTAATAGTTCAACCTGTTTTATATCTCCTGCCAGAGTTCTAATAAATTGAGCTGTTTCAACAATATTATTTTCATCGTCATTCATACTTTTGATTATTGGCATTCGGATTTGTATATCTGCACCATTTTCAGCCAGTTCAATAAGATTATGCAGGATTATTTCATTATTTACTCCAGTGTACTTTTTGTGCCTGACGGGATCCATCAGTTTTAGATCGTATAAAAAGAGATCAACCCTTTTAGCCACATCCATAAGTATTTCAGGTTTTACAAAACCGGATGTATCGACCGTGCGGTGGATACCTTTTTTGCCGCAGGCATCGAGCAGCATGATAAGAAATTTAGGAAACATCAATGGTTCACCACCCGAAAAGGTAACCCCACCGCCGGACTGGTCAAAAAAGATAATTTCTTTTTCCAATATGCTGATTATATTCTCTATATTTTCAGGGTAACCTGATATTTCAGAGGCTTTTGCGGGACAATTATCAGCACATTCTCCACAAACAATACAAAGATCTTTATTGGTTATTATACCTTGTGAGTTATAGGTACAAGCATCTTGAGAACAAATTTCAATACACCGCTGGCAGCCAATACACTTTGCGGCGGAGTACATTTTTTCAGGTTTAGGGGAACGACTCTCAGGATTGTGGCACCAAACACAGCTAAGGGGACATCCTTTCAAAAATACAGTTGTACGTATGCCCGGTCCATCATTTATGGCATAACGTTTAATATCAAAGATTAAACCTGAATAGTTAAGGTTTTTATCTAATTCTTTAAGGGTTTCACTCATTATTTAAAAGGTTTCGTTCTCAGTGCGTGAGATTATCTCTTCCTGGAAATCTTCATTCATATCATTAAAGTAGTCACTGTACCCGGCCATACGAACAAGCAGATCTTTATAATCTTGTGGATTTTTCTGGGCATCCCTGAGAGTATCTGTGTCAACAATGTTAAATTGGATATGATGTCCGCCCAAGTTAAAATAACTCCTGATCAGACTACCTAATTTTGCAATATCTTCATCCTTTTTTAGGAGACTTGGCAGAAAGCGCTGGTTAAGAAGTGTTCCACCTGACTTTACCTGATCTATTTTTGAAAGTGATTTTATTACCGCAGAAGGTCCATTTGTATCACTTCCCTGTGAAGGCGAAGTACCATCAGAAATAGGTTTTCCTGCTAACCTGCCATTGGGGCTAGCTCCCAGTACTTTCCCAAAATAGATATGACAGGTTGTTGAGAGCATATTCATATGATATTTACCGCCTTTTTTTATATTAGGCTTACCATCAATGGCCTTAAATAAATCATCATAAATACGTTTTGCAATAGAATCGGCAAAGTCATTATCATTTCCAAAAAATGGTGTCCGTGTAAGAATGGTCTGACGCAGGGTTTCTTCACCTTCAAAATTCTGTGAAAGGGCATCAGCAATCTTGCGCATATCAAATGTTTTATCATCAAACACATGTTTCTTAATAGCGGAAAGACTATCTGTTACAGTACCAAGTCCGCAGCACTGAATATAAGATGTATTATAGCGCGGTCCGCTATTATAATAATCCTTACCCTTTTTTATGCAATCATCTACTAAAACGGAAAGAAATGGAGCTGGTGAATAATCTGCATACATTTTATCAATAAAATTGCTAACACGTATCTTCTGGTCTATAAAAAAATTTAATTGTTCATTAAAGGCAGTGTATAATTCCTCAAAAGTCCAAAAAGTACGCGGATCACTTGTTTCAATACCAACCATATCACCGCTGAGCGGATCTATACCGTTATTAAGAGTTATTTCTAAGATTTTGGGAACATTGAGGTAACCGGTTAACAAATAAGCCTCTTTACCGAATGCTCCTGTTTCGATGCATCCGCTGATGCCTCCCTCCCTTGCATCTTCCAGTGTTTTTCCTGACCGCAGCATTTCTAATATATAAACATCGGGGTTGAAAACCGCCGGATAACCGTGCCCTTGCCTGATCACCTTGCAGGCTGCGTCTAAAAATTTATTTGGTGTTTTGTGACTTATATGCACTGAACTGCCCGGTTGAAGAATATGCAGATCTTCAATTACTTCCAGCATGATATAAGACACCTCGCTAACACCATCTGATCCGTCGGACTTAACTCCTCCAAGATTAATATTAGTAAAGTCGTTGTAGGTGCCACTTTCCCGGGCGGTGATGCCAACTTTGGGAGGTGCGGGGTGATTATTAACTTTGATCCAGAAACAGCTGATCAATTCTTTGGCCTGCTCCCTTGTTAAAGATCCTGCAGCAATTTCTTTTTCATAGAAAGGTGCCAGGTGCTGGTCAAAATGACCCGGATTCATGGCATCCCAGCCATTTAACTCGGTAATAGTTGCAAGATGCACAAACCAGTACATCTGAATAGCCTCCCAAAAATTTCTTGGTGCATTTGCCGGCACCCAGCGGCATACGTCAGCGATTTGTTTCAATTCAGCAACACGCAACGGGTTTTTTTCTTTTTCAGCCATTTCTTCGGCAAGAACCGCATGACGATCCGCAAAAATAATAACAGCATCACACGAAACATACATGGCATATAACTGATCAGCCTTTGCGGTAGCATCAAAATCATTCAGGTAATCCAGATTCTCAAATTCTTCAGCAATTTCCTTTTTAAAATCGAGCAATCCCTTTGTATAAATTTTTCCGTCCAAACAGGTATGACCCGGCGCCCGTTGTTCCATAAATTCAGTAAACACACCCGCCTCATATGCCGCCTGCCATTCCATTGGTACCTGGCTAAATATCCTTTCGCGCTGCGTTTTGCCCTTCCAGTAGGGGATTACCTCTTTTGCATATTTTTCTATATCTTTATCTGAAATAGTATATCTCTGTTTCTCGCGACTATTTAATACTTTTAAATCTTCAACACTGTGGCAGGTTAGTTCAGGAAAAGTAGGAACAGATTTTGGTTGCGGTCCGCGTTCACCAACAATGAGTTCGTCTTCACCGAGGTAGATAGTTTTCTGCATACAAATTTCCAGGAAAGTCAGAGCCCTTAGAATCGGAACGGGGTATTTCCCAAAATTTTCTTTGTAAAATTCTGTTTCAATTAGAGCACGTTCAATGGAAAGGCTTGGTTCCATTTCAACACTCTGTTTTCGCAGACGTTTTATGCGTTCATTCATTCCAGGTTCCATACCATTAGCAGAGCGCTTTTTGTTAATAGACTTGGACGGAGTACCTGTTTCCGATGCAGCTTTTTTGTTCATTTCTTTTTTCTCCTGACACGAGCTTGATCCAAAACTAATTTACAACGCAGACAGGATTTATAGAAATAAATTCGGTCAATTTAAGATATAGTTGATTTCTATTCCGGTAAATGGAAAAATGGGAAAGAAGCTATCCTTGCTGTAACGGAATTCACTTACTGATTATTTAATTTAAAAGCATAGGAAAAAGTGAGTGTAAATTTAATACCGTCAATATCGCTCGTAACACCTGCATAGCTATTATTCTGAGAATAATTGAAATAATCCGCAGGAAAGCGTTTTAAATCTTCTTCCTGTTTCGAATCAATCAAAAAGTTTGATTCACCTCCTGTATATAGAGGATAGGCAGCCTTAAGGATTATAATGAAAGAACTTTTCACCATGCCAACCGCGATGCCAATATCCGCAGAGGTTGCCGGATCAGTCTTGAATGTTCCTGTAAAACTCGATACAAAGTCCGGATCATCTGTTTGGTAGGTATTTTTTATCGTTATCTGCCTGTTAAAATAAATGCCCACTAATCCATTTGTAAAATAATCACCCCAATTATATCCGAATTCGCATTCAAAATAAAAAGCGGTTAGGTCCATCGTCAATTTGCGCGTATCGCCGCTGGAGAAGTTGGCAACATCAAAATCGGTTAAAGTTTGATAACTGATTAAAGCAGCAGCACTATATTCATCAATATATCTGTATCCAAATTCAGGTCTGATTCCAAGTCCAAAGGCGAATCCATCAAATTTCTGTGTAAGAACAAATAAATTAGTTTCATTATAGGTTTTTCTGAATTTATCCATTTTATCAGATGAGAAAGGAGATCCGGTGATACCGATTCCTGTTGTAATATAATGTTGAGCGGATAAAGAGGATGTTATGAAGACAATTAAGAAGATTGTTTGTCTTAATTTCATATGGCAACCTCATGATTTCAATGCATCCAAATCAATATAACGTTTTCTGTTAAGCTCTACAAGGCTTGGTTATAGATTAATATATATTCCATAAATCCAGATCATTATTAACAACAGAATCGGCTAACTGATTCAAATAAGGGGCGTCATTTTCTTCCCGCCAGTCATAAATGATTGCGGGCGCTCTTTCTAAGAAAATTGTTGAATAAAACACACAAGCGGTCAAATAAGCTCCATTTTGTGTCTGGTGATTAAAATCTTCTATATAAAGATCCGGTTCATATTCCTCTAAATAAGCCCTATACCAGGCCCAGCCGGCCGGGGCTGTTGCAATGTCAATTTCTTTAACCAGTTTAGTAGTCTCATTAAAAAGATTAACCTGCATCTGTTGGTAGGTATCGGTCTCGCCTTCGATCCAGGACAGACCATCTAAATATGCCCAAGGCATCATGTATATGACACATGTTTTTTTATAATTCTCTTTTATGATTTTTCTCAATTCTACAATATAGGGGACAACATACTGATGCCATTTTTCCTGCGACAGGTAAGCTGAATTGCCCTGCAAGATAATGTAATCCCACTTTCTTTCTTCAATTTTAGCAATCGTTTGCTCACTCTCACTATGATCTCGCAGTTGCCATCCTCCGAGAGACCTGTCATCAACATATACTTCTTTTCCAGCTTTATCGGCAAAAAGTTGAAAAATTTCCATTACATCATTTCCAATATAAGAAAGATAACTGCTGCCAATGAAAAGAACGGAGCACGAATTGCAATCAGGGCGGGCATTACTGAGACCATCAACTTTCTGATTACCTAAATCACAAGAAAGACTTGGCAAAACGACGGCCAAAGCAAAATAAAACTTAACGTTCATAATTAATTTATAAGAACTATGCACTATTGATTCTCCCATAAATAAGCCCGATTATTATGCCGCCAAATCCTTGTTCTATCATATGCCATATGGCATTTTTAACAACGTACAAGATGGAAGTATCATGCGCCCCGGCCATTGCCAGCTCGTGCGGAAAAACCCATAATAAGCCCATCAAAACACCAAACTTAAGACCTTCAATCAGCGGCTTTTTCCCTTTGTAACCCAAAGGATAAATAAAGGCCATTAAAAGACCTAAGATAACATAGGCTGTCAGGATGATACCTACTCCGGCGTGTGTAGCATCTGTTTCCGCAATATAAAATTGAACCATGATAATTTTATGCCACAAGCCTGCCAGCAACCACATACCAATAGCACTGCTAAATGTTGCCATTAGTAATTTTTTAAAATCCATTGTGTAGCCTCACATTTAATGCGGAACACTATTAATTTAATAAAATTATGATGGTATTAATATTACTGTTTTAACAAAATTTTTAAACTCATTTAAATGTGTGTAAGCCAATTATTAAAGGGAATTGTGCCAGAGCATAGACAGCATGCTTCAACAGGTGTTCTTCTGTTTGCAGTTTACCAAGCTCCCAAAAATCGAATGGAATTGCGCTTAGAAGTCCACCAACCAAATTTAATAAAGCCCAAAAAATAAATACTTTCGTTGTTATTTTGTTTGGATTTACCCACCATAATACGAAAAGTGATATTGAAATAAGAGCTGGAAAACTATTTTCAGGACTTAAAAGCGTTAAATGTTGCAAATCTGAATTGTGAAAAAACATACCGCTAAGAGAAACAAAAGCAAAAAAGGCAATCCAAATAACTTTTATATGCATTAATTCATTCTAGCCGCTGATTTGCAGCTTTAAATCCCTTTGTAAGATGTTTTTGAAGCGGGTGGTACTGATTGGGTGGTCAGCAAGGATCTTGCCATTGTGCACCAAAGCAACTGTACCATAGGGAGTTGGCATTTTATTTCGGGCTTCTTTGGCATTTTTTAATTCAACTAATTGCAGTTTAATTCCATAGTGGGCTGCAACAGGAGGCAATTCTTTAACAGCCTTCCCAATATAAGGACACTGATCGCTATAGATTAATTGCAGACCATGGGATTGATTTAATCGTTCACCCCAATTTTTAGGAAATTCGGGCTTTGGCCCTTTACGAACTTGTCGCATCAATAATTGAAAATGGGGGGCCGTTTTATCCACCTGTACAAAGCCATTTTTTAAGAATACCCGCTTGTCGGCCATCCAGCTTCCGTCACTTGTTACAACAGCAGCACCTGTTTTTCCACTTAATTTTGCATCTTTCAGACAATCCTGCAACAATAGCGAGGTCATTCCTTTGTAGGGGAATTTATTTGAAGCCACCCAAATACAGTGTATCACCAAATAATCCAGGGCATTTATAACCCGCCAGGTATAAGCACCCGGTATATATTCCAGAAAACCTGCCATTTTTCCATTTGCTGCCTGTATAAGCTTGATGCGCATGCCTTCTTCAAATCTTCGCTGCAACCATGCCAGTTTGGCAACATAACCGGGATGCTTTTTATTATTAATACAAAAAAAACCAAATTCCTCAACGTTGTTAGAATCTACTGTAATAATTTTATAATCATCCACAGTTAGCTCCATAAATTATAACAAGATAACGGGTTATATTAACCTGGCGTCGAGATGAATGCGAAGGGCTAATTAAAAAAGGCCGGTATTCCCGGCCTTAATAATTTTAATCTTTTATTATTAATCCTGTTAGCAAACCCGCTACTGTGAATTCCACAGTAGTGCCTAAAAACCAGCCAAGTGCTGTATAATAAGTGATTGGCATAGCGCTGTATGTTCCATAGCCCATAGAAATTCCAAACCCGATCCCTATTATTAAACCGTATTTCAAACCTGTCATCATATTCTTTTCTTTAAAGAACATATCAAAAACTAAAACAAAACACACGGCCGTTACCAGCGTTACGAAAAAAATTAAACCCATCATCATATCTTCCATTGGACGCCATAAAGACGATGTGGCCCCGTATTCATCCGCTAAAATCACTTGATGAATCAGATAATCAAGCATGAACCAGCTGACAAATACAGCTATGATGGCAAGAATTGTTTTCTTCATAAGGCCTCCTGTTTGGTTTGTAGTAAAATCTGCCCATTAAGATATAGAAAAGAGGACGGAATGCAAAGAATTTTTTATCATGCTATAAATTTCCCTTAGCAAGATGTAAAATTTGAATATTCAAATTGTGATTTTTGCCCCGTTCTTTTTACAAGTTCAAAATTCACAAATTATCCATTTTTGTTTATATTTACCTTTCAATTTTTAACCATCAATAATTATGGCCAAAAAATCTCAGTGGGTTGAAGTAGATAAATACAAAATTGAACTAACCAACCTCGATAAAGTCTTGTATGCCGATGATTCTATTTTAAAAGCTGAAGTCGTGCAGTACTATTTGAAAATAGCCCCTACCCTGTTGCGTCATATAAAAGGCCGCGCTCTGTCCTTTATCCGTTACCCGGATGGCATAAATGAAGAATCTTTCTTCACAAAGAATAAGCCAAGCTACGCCCCGCAATGGATAGATTCAGCCAAACTGGGGAAGGAAAAGAAAAATTATATAATAGCCAGCAAACAGGCAACTTTGGTTTGGACAGCAAACCTGGCCGCCATTGAAATCCATCAATCACAAAGCCGACAACCTGATTTTGATAAGCCGGACTATTTTGTTATTGATTTGGATCCGCCTGCCGGCTATCCCTTTGCCAGGATTATTGAGATGTCTTTTGATGTAAAGACTCTTCTTGAATCTTATGGCTATCAACCATTTGTAAAAACAACCGGCCGTAAGAGCGTGCACATCGTGGCGCCTATCGAACAGCAATATTCATATGATGATATTAGTGCAGCTACTATGGAGATCGGTAAAGCTTTTGTTAAGAAATTTAGCAAAACGAGCACCTTAAAAATTCAGAAAAGTGCGCGTGTGGAAAAAGTACTGATTGACATTTTCCGTAATCGTGCTTCGCAGACGATTATATCACCATACAGCCTGCGGGCATTTCCCAAAGCGCCCGTTTCAATGCCATTAACCTGGGAACAGCTGCAAAACACAAAAGATATAACAGATTATACAATTCATAACGCTCTTGATCTGGTTTTAGAGAAGGGTGATGCCTGGGAATCAATTGGTGCTTATTCCACTGAATTACATACCAAGCGTACAAAAATTCATGCTGTTGGTAAAACTCCGCAATCCCTTGAAAAGTATAAGGAAAAAAGGCTTTTTGATAAAACAACAGAACCGCTGGCCGAAGCTGCTGCCGGAAGTGGAAATTCTTTTGTGGTTCACCGTCATCATGCATCACGATTACATTATGATCTGCGCCTCGAGCAGGAGGGTGTTTTAAAATCATGG
>CAVRRG010000074.1:0-28371 GCA_963723365.1 Calditrichota bacterium
AGGCCCATGCTACAGCAAGATTCACCGGATGATTATGTCATTTCTACCGGCGAAACACATACTGTAAAGGCCTTTTGTGAAATTGCTTTTGATTATGTTGATCTTGATTATAAAAAATATGTTAAATCTGATGAAAAATTCTTTCGTCCGGCAGAAGTAGATATCCTTTTGGGAGATCCATCAAAAGCTAATAAAAAACTAGGCTGGAATTACAATATAAATTTCCATGATTTAATTATTGAAATGGTTCAAGCCGATTTAGACTTATTAAAAGACACTGATTAAACTTATGAAATCAGCAGAAAGAGCAGTATCTGATCTAAAAGTTGCTATAACGCAGGAAACAATTGGCGGTGGTGGCAGGATTGCAGTAATTATAGAAATGATTTCTGTGTTAAATGAACTTGGTGTTACACCAGATATCATTTCCCTTAATATGAATATTTCAAAAGAAGATATGGAATCCAAATATGGCCGATCTGTTAATTTTAATTTTATAAAAGTAGGCCCTACAATAAGAAAATTAGAGGAGCTAAGAATTGTTTGGTTTAATTTTATAACAAGAAAATACCTAAAGAAGTATGATTTAGTAATTGACAGTAACAATACAACATGCCTCATGCCTAAAAAGATTCCCATTCTCACCTATATATATTACCCAAGGAAAGACCGTGTTTACAGGCGAAAATCGATCCATGAACCAGATTTTAATATGCTTAATTGCAAAAAAAAATTAGGTAGATTCATAGATAATTTACTAACAAAACCTTTCTATTTATTTGATACATTATATCATAATAGAACCGTTACAACTCTTTCTGAATTCTCAAAGACAGCAATATTAGCACGTTATAAAATTAACCCAGATTCTATAAAAGTAATATATCCTCCGGTAGACTTGAGGCCATATTCTCCAAACAAAAAGAAAAACAATAGTGTTGCATCAATTGGCAGGTTCGCTCCATCAAAAAGGCAATTTACACAGATTCAAATAGCTGAGAAAGTTCCGGAACTTTTTTTCCATATTATGGGATTTTCCAGATTAGATGATCCCTATTTTTTAAGATGCCAACAATACATTAGCGATAAAAAAATAAAAAATGTAAGATTATATCCAAGTATTAATTTTAGCTCTTTAAAAGAAATTCTTGAATCAGCAAAATATTTTTTACATACCTTAACCAATGAGCCGTTTGGAATTACAACTGTGCAGGGAATAGCTGCAGGTTGTATCCCCGTAGTTCCAAATTCCGGTGGTCAGGTTGAAGTGGTGCCAAAAGAGGAATTAAGGTTTGATTCTATAGACCAGGCAATAAAGATTTTCAAAATACTATTTGAAAAAAATAGCGAAAAGATATCAACAGAATTACAAACCCACATAAAAAAATTCGATACCGAACATTTTAAGAGAGCATTTAAAGAAAAATTATATTCTAGTTTAATAGAAATTATAGGTGAAGAAAATGTTAAAAAAAGCAAGAAAAAAAGTCTCTAATCTTCTGTATAAAAAGATTAATTTCGAAACTTATTTTAATGTTCCTCTTTTGTTTAGCAACAAAAATAGTTGGAATATGAACGAGCGAATTGTTGAGTGGGGATATGTATTATCGCAGTTTAAAGATAAATATCCAAAGAAAGTTTTGGATTTTGGATGCAGCAGAGGGTGGATCCCATTATCATTAGCTTCACTTGGGCACAATGTCACTGGCATCGATTTCAGAGATTTTCCTTTTACGCATCCAAATTTCAAATTTTACAAAGGAGATATCCTTCAAATAAAAGAAAATGAGTTCGATATTGTTTTGTGCCTTTCTACTTTGGAACACGTAGGCTTGGGGGCTTACGGCGAAGAATACGATAGTGATGCCTTAAAAAATGTTGTTAAGAAAATCTATTCTTTGTTAAAACAAGATGGATTGTTTTTTTTAACAATTCCCGTTGGGAAATCTTCAATCGACAATTTTGAAAAATCTTTTACACCAGATGAGATTAAGAAGCTTTTAGAAAACAACGGATTAAAACTTTCAGAAGAAAATTATTTCCAGAAAGTCGATCAAAAACACTGGTTAGCAGTTACTGAAAATATTATAAAAGAAGTCAACAACGACATTAATCATCGAAAAAACGGTGTTAATGGAATTGGTTGCTTTGTCTTTAAAAAAAAGTGATATTTCATTGGATTAAATGTTACAAATCTTAAAAAAGACCCTGCGTCATTCAGTTATTTACGGTTTAGGAAAACTATCAGGTCGGCTTGTAGGGCTTATCTTACTGCCGCTTTACACTAAAAATATTTCCGTTGCAGACTATGGGGCCTATGCACTAATCGAGCTATTTATACAATTAATGGCCATAACTTTTACTTTTGGTATTAATTCAGCAATGTTCAGATGGATGAACATTAATACAGATCCTAAATACCGCGGATCACTTATTTTTACTTCACTAACAATTATTGCTTTCATTTCTATAGCTCTTTTTTCCGTCGGGACGTTATTTAGAAGTAATATTTCGTTTTATTTACTTGGGGATATTACATATATAAATCTTATTGATTATGTATTCCTTATAATTAGTATTGAATTAATAAGAAATATATTATTTAATATTGTGCGTATTTATGAAAGATCAACTCTTTTTTCTGTGGTTTCTGTTTTGTCTTTAACTTTAAACCTAACTCTAAATATTTATTTTATTGCTTTTTTAAATATGGGATTAAAAGGGATTTTAATTGCAAGCGCAGCGAGTGGTGGGTTTACAGCATGCTTTTTGCTTTTATTTTTTATAAAGGAAATGCATTTTTCCTTCAATATAACCTCTTTAAAAGCTATGATAAAATTCGGATTTCCAATTATTTTCAGCTCTATATTCGGTTTAGTAATTAATATGAGTGACCGTTATATCATAAAACTCTTTTTAACACTGGAAGATGTAGGCAAATATGCATTTGTATATAAAATTGCTGCAACGGTAAATGTGTTTTTGATTCAATCCTTTTTACTAGCTTGGCCAGCTATCGCATGGGAAAATATCAAAAAGCCAAACCCAGAAGAATTTATTTCAAAGATGGCTACTTATTTTACTTTTATTGCTGTTTGGTTTGCATTAGCATTATCTGTAACATCAAAGCCATTAATTTTCTGGATTTCAAATAATGCGGATTATAATGAAGGGTATTACCTCGTCCCTTTAATTGCTGTTTCCTTTGTTTTCTCGGGACTTTACTATATTTTGGGTTTTCCATTACATTTTAAGAAAAAAACAAAACATTTTATTCAAATATCGGGATTTTCTGCAGGATTAAATTTGATTATAAATTTCTCTTTAGTCCCGTATTTTGGAATAAATGTTGCGGCAGTAACTACATTATTTTCTTTTGTATTAATGTCAATTTTAAGTTATTACTACTCAAAACGATATTTCAATATTCGAATTGAGTTAAATAGAATTTTTAGGATTCTTATTGTTGGACTTTCTTTATATTTTACAGCTTATTTTTTAACGATATATCGAGCTGACCTTGCACTAATTTCAGCAGCATTATCTATTATATTATTTCCGGTAATTTTATACAAAACAAGTTTTTTTAACTTAGCAGAGTCCAAATCAATAAAAGCATTCCTTAAAAAATTTAATCCCTTGATATAATTTTATCTAGAAATTAAATTTCCTTCCGTAAGGGCTAATATCTAACAATCATCCGGCACGATTCCAATTTGCTCACGTAAAAATGACATTACCATGTTCTTTTCCCAAACCCAGTTCATCAAAATAAGTATGCAGCATACTTACTGGATACTTCACGAATTTCTTGTTGCGCTTAACCCAAAAAAAAGACCATATTTTGCTAACAATATTAAAGAATTCTTCAATAGTCATTCCTGATCGGGTTATTCCATAAGGCCATATTTCTGACACGACCGGTATACCTTTTGCAAACAATCTTTTCGCTCCTGAAAAAACATATCCTTCATAACCCTGAACATCAATCCAAATTACAGAAATATCTTTGCTGTATTTTTCATCAAGTTCCTCGATTATATTATCAAGCGTATTCGCTTTTACATTAATTATTTGACGTTTGGCTTCGTTAAATAACTCTTTTTGATTCTGGCTATGTGATGATATGTGAACCCTGTGATCACCATAATTATTTTCACTCAATTCAAATTGGAGATTTGAAATACTATCTGAGGCCGCGTAATTCAGACAGGTAATAACATCACTAAGATTATTTTGCTTTACATTATGCTTGAGAATGGAGAAGTTTCCTGGTTCAGGTTCAATAGAAATTGCTCTGTCTAATTCTCCAGCTTTAAGCATTCCTATAGAAATAATGCCATTATTAGCACCCACGTCTAAAACCGTTCCTTTTCCTTTTGTAAAAGATTTAAGATTTCTTATAAAAGACATCGCTTCCGAAATCAGGTTTAGCTCATACTCGCGTTTTATGAATAATGATCTGCTAATAGGATCATTTATTTTAAGTGGCAGCGTGTACTTTCCTTGCTTTGTCACAATGGTCACAGTTTCTAGTAATCGTCTACATAAATTCCATAAACGCTTTCGGTATTGACTTTTAAAATGTTCTAAGATTAAAAAAACTAGTTTCATGAAATTTTTTCGCTTTGATTCGGCTTTATTTTCTGCCTAATAATGATAATTAATCAAATATTTTATTTGCACCAATTTGTTAAAAAAAGAATTTCAAAGTAATAGAATAAATAATTTCTTACCATAGTTTTTTTACGACAAAAAAAATAATTTAAATCTAAATAAAATAGAATTTATCCAAAACAAAGTATGAATGAAAATCAATTTATTCTATGATATTTTCGTGGATATTTTTATTCTGGAGATATATATTACTTTTCTAGACAAAAACTGGAGCACTTTTTTAATGAAAAATGAAATTTCACAAATTCCCTTATTAGATCTAAAAGCACAATATAATTCTATAAAAGGTGAAATTGAGCCTGCAATAAAAATAGTTATTGAATCTCAATATTTTATTGGTGGACCAAAATTAAAAGAGTTTGAAAAAAATATTGCTGCATACTGCCAGTCGCCATACGCTTTAGGAGTTTCATCGGGCACAGATGCATTGCTTCTAGCCCTCATGGCGTTAGACATTAAGCCGGGTGATGAAGTTATTGTTCCTGTATATTCCTTTTTTGCAACCGCCGGTTGTGTTTCCAGAATAGGAGCAATTCCTGTTTTTGTAGATATTGACCCGGCAACATATAATATTGACCCCGATAAAATTGAAAATGCTATTACTGATAAAACCAAAGCTATTATGCCGGTCCATTTATATGGCCAATTAGCAGATATGGCTTCTATAAGCCAAATCGCTAAAACTCATGGCTTATTTGTAATAGAAGACGCTGCTCAGGCGATAGGATCAGAAGATGAAGAGGGAAACAGAGCTGGTACTTTTGGAGATGTCGGCTGTTTTTCCTTCTTTCCAAGCAAAAACCTTGGCGCTTTTGGTGACGGTGGATTAGTCACTACAAAGAATGAAGAGCTATATAAAAAAATGGATTATCTCAAAAACCATGGTGCTAATCCAAAATATTACCACAAATATGTTGGAGGAAACTTTAGGCTTGATGCTTTACAAGCTGCAGTTCTTGATATTAAGCTTAAATATCTTGATGATTGGACATCAGGTAGGCAAAAGAATGCAGCATATTATGCAAGTAAAATCAATTTGAGCCTTTTGTCTGAACATATAAAAACTCCGATTGCAAACCCTGGTAACAGACATATTTATAATCAGTATATTTTGCGGAGTAATAAAAGGAACGAATTGCTGAGCTATTTAAAATCAAAAGATATTGGCTGCGAAATATATTACCCCGTTACCTTTAATAACCAGGAGTGTTTCCGATATCTGGGACATAAAAAAGGTGATTTTCCTGTTGCAGAAAAAGCCGCCGAGGATACATTGGCAATACCAGTTTACCCTGAGTTATCTAAATTACAAATGGATCATATAATACAATCCATGAATGAATTTTATTTCTAAAATACTGAAGTTTTAATCAGGAAAAATTATTTCAAAAACGCGGGCAAACGATTTAACATCGTAAGGTTTTTGGAGATATTCGTCTGCGCCCATATTTAACATATCCATTCGTTTGCTGGCTTTTCCAATTCCTGATGTAATAACAACAGGGACAAATTTGTTAATTTTCCTGATTTCTTTAAAACAAGTTAAACCATTAACTTTCGGCATTAACAAGTCTATAAGGAGGACATCTATTTTATCCTTTTTTGCTTTATATATCTCTATCGCTTCATCCGCTGAGGCTGCAGAAATAGTTTTAAATCCGATGTAACCAAGCATATCTTTGGCCATATCACGAATAACTTTTTCATCATCAACTATCAAAATAGTTTTATTTCGTGGCTTCCTGGATATTTCCTCTTCAGATTCTTCAAATTCAGTTTGATCGATAGGTTCACTAACGGGAAAATAAATATCAAACCTGGTCCCTTTTGACTCTTCAGACGTAACTTTGATATCACCTTTTAAGTTTTTGACAATTCCATAAACAGTTGATAATCCTAAACCGGTACCTTTTCCTTGTTCTTTTGTAGTAAAAAAAGGATCAAATATTTTTTCAAGATTTTTACCTTGAATTCCTTGACCATCATCTTTTACTGAAAGTTTTACGTACTTTCCCTCACTTAATCCATTAGCATTATTTGAGCCTATTATAACCTGTTTCCCTTCAAAAGTTATATTACCTTTGCCTGGCAACGCATCACGAGCATTTATTGCCAGATTCATAATAATTTGTTGCATCCTGGTAGGATCAATTTTTATGGGCGGTAAATTAATGGACAGTTTATTTTCAACAATAATTTCTTTTCCGAATAGCTTGCCCATAATCTCCAGGGTTTCTGTAACAGAGTGGTTCAAATTTACAGAACTATTATCGTCAAACTGGTCATGCCTGGCGAAACTTAATAATTGTTTAACAATATTACTCGCTCGTTTAGCTGATTTGTGAATACTATCAGCTCGGCTATAATTAGCTTCATCATCTTTAATTGTCATTTTGATTAATTCAGCATTTGGAATAATGCCGGAAAGCAAATTATTAAATTCATGTGCTATACCGCTCGCTAATAATCCAATACTTTCCATTTTTTGAGCTTGCATTAATTGAGCATTAATCGCCTTTAAGGCACTCATATCTTTAAACAAAAAGGCCATGCCTATTAGTGAGTCATCAATATCCCGTATAGCATTTACAGTAAGAATTACAGGGAAACTTTCATTGTTAATATCAAATAAATCACATTCGATGTCTTTTAATCCATTACTTTTATCAACTTCCATTTTAATCTTTTTTACAAGTTTTTTATCTTTTATAAATGAGGATAAAAAATTATATTCATTTTCATCATTAATTTTGAAAAGTTTTTTAGCGCTTTGGTTAGCATATATTAAATCACCTGTTAGTCTTACAGAACAAAACCCGTCGTGCAACTCTTCAATTAATTCAGATAAACGTCTTTTCATATAGTTCATTTCTTAGGGGGTTTAAATAAAAACCCGATATAAGTAAACCATCTTTTTTGTGTATAAATAATGGCATAAACTATCATCAAGAAAATAAATAAAAACAATAATATGATATTGACACGATTAAAAATATCAATCTCTCCCAAAAAAGATAGTGGAATAATTATAATAATAAATAAAATTGTTGAACCCACAAACAGGTTTTTTTTTCCAATTTTTACTAATAAAAATTTCCATAATCCATCACTATTTTTATCTACATATCCTTTCAGTAAATCATAATTTAAAACATACTTTTCATTTTTTTTACTTTCAGGTTTTGATATATAGTTCAACCGTGCTAACCAGATAATAATAAATCCAGAATTAATAATAAAATTAAACACTAAACTATTAATGATATTTTCAATTAGATGATTGTAGTTATAAAGTTGGTAGACTTCGTTTAGTATTGTCAGGGTGTGCAACGCAGTAATTGAAGGTAAATATTCTGATAAAATATATTGACCTTGACTGTAAATAATCCATACAAAAATTAAAAAAGACAGGTTAATTAAGAAAATACTATAATTATTAAAAAATAAATCGTTTATAACAATTAAATAATTTTCCCTCTGCATTGTGTTATAATCAATAAATATTTGTGTGTCATAATAGGTTAATAAAGTAATTCCAATCGTTACTATTAAAGCATATACTATGTGTTTTGTAGATTTATTGAGTTTTGGTGAAATAGAATAAAAGAATAAGTATAAAGTAGTTAATAGCAGAAGGGAGGAATTAGAGATCAAATATAAATTAAAATAGGTTTGGTTAAAAAAGTATATTATTGGGTTGATTGCTAAAATAAAAAATTCAATTAAATAGAGTATTATCAATATTTTATTAGCCACAGAATATTTTAAAGAAAACAAGACTATTAAAAATATAAAAAAATATGTACTGATTTGGACATATTGAAATATTTCAATTACCTTCTCAAATATTTCATACTCTATTAAAAGGGAGAACACAAGTTGAAAAACTACTTGTATTGCTAAGATTTGAATTATATCAGAAAAAAAAGGAGATATTTTAGTATTAATATTACTCACTTTTATCACCAGCTATAGAATTAAATGCTCCGACAAATACTTTTTTATTTTACTAATCGGAACACGGTCTTGCTTCATTGAATCCCTATGACGAATTGTAGCGCTTCCATCGCTTAAACTTTCATTATCAATGGTAATACAAAATGGAGTGCCGGCTTCATCTTGTCTTCTGTACCTGCGACCTATTGCTCCACTTTCGTCATAAAACACCCGATAATCACCTTTTAGTTCATTTAAAACGTTTTTTGCCATTTTTGGCATTCCGTCCTTTTTAACCAATGGAAAAACAGCTGCCTTAATGGGAGCTATTGCGGGAGAAAATTTTAACACAACTCTTTCCTCTTCTTCCGTATATGCGTCTATAAGACATGTTAAAACAGTTCTGTCGCATCCTATAGAAGTTTCAATAACATATGGTAAATATTTTTCCTTTGATTCATCATCAAAATAATTCATATTCTTTCTGGAATATTCTGCATGCCGACTTAAATCAAAATCCGTCCTATTGTGTATGCCTTCTATTTCTTGCCAATCAAATGGAAATTGATATTCAATGTCGAAAGCCTTTTTTGCGTAATGCGCTAACTCACCAGATCCATGTTCATGAAAACGAAGCTTCTCTTTATTCAATCCTAATCTTTCATACCAGGCCATTCTTGTTTGCATCCAGTATTCAAACCATTTGTCATCATCGCCTGGTTTAACAAAGAATTGCATTTCCATCTGCTCAAATTCCCTTGTTCGGAAGGTAAAGTTACCAGGTGTTATTTCATTTCTAAAGGCTTTACCTATTTGAGCGATTCCAAATGGCAACTTTTGCCGCGAAGCTTCGCGCACATTATGAAAATTGGTGAAAATTCCCTGAGCGGTTTCCGGTCTCATATAAACAATGCTCGCAGAATCTTCAAGGGGCCCCATAAAAGTTTTAAACATTAAATTAAACGAACGGGCTTCTGTAAATGAATCACTCTTGCCGCATGAAGGGCATGGCTTTGAAGTATCAACTTTGTCTTCTCTAAATCTTGATTTGCAATTCTTACAGTCTACTAGCGGATCAGTAAAACCTTCAACATGGCCAGATGCTTCCCATACCCGTGGATGCATTAAGATACTCGCATCAACGCCTTCGATATCATCGCGCTCGTAGACCATACTTTTCCACCACAATTCTTTTATATTTTTCTTTAGTTCAATTCCGAGAGGACCATAGTCGTAACAGGAATTTAGTCCACCATATATTTCACTGCTTTGAAAAATGAAACCTTTTCTTTTTGCTAAAGAAACAATTTTATTCATTACTTTTTCAGTTTCTTGCTTAGGCACAATTCCTCCATAACTTTACTTTTAACATTGATAAAACCTGATAAAAAGAGAGAGAACTTAAACAAAAACAAAAGATTTAACTAATCAAAATAAGGAGATAATATTATTAATATATATTATGGGAGCATTCGAAGTGAATCAATCCTGACTTCCTTGTCAAGATGATAATTTATATATCTTAATAATATTTTTATTATTTGAGTATAATCTGAACGAATTTGTTCAGTATTCTTGATTTGATGATGATTTACTTTTTGAATTACTTTTAGAAAAAAGAATTGTTCTTTTGCTAAAGATAATGGATGAGGAGGATTAGAAGCACAATTCAAACAGCTTACACGACCGTCACTCATAGACAATAATACTTTAGCGTTGCAAAGGCTTTCATCTCCTGACACACATTTTTCCAAGGTTGGCTTAAAACCAAGATAAGAAGAGATCTTTAAAAGAAAATAAATAAGAACAACTTCCGGAGATTTTGATGTTTTTATTGCGTTAAGCATAACAACAACAAAATTGAAAAAAATTTGATCCGGCTGAATATCGTCAAAAACCTGGTTCAATATCTCAATTAATGACAGTCCAAATGGAAATTTTCTTATATTTAGGCGAATTTCGGGAAATGTGTCAAGAACATCTATTTCTTTAATTAGGTTTAAAGAACGACTCTTTTTTATATTTAAAATAACCTCAATAAGAAAAAAGGTTTCAACTTTTCCGGCCAGGCTGCTACCTTTGCGTAAAGCTCCTCGTGCAATAAACTTAACTTTACCAAAGTCTTCACAAAATATAGTCACAATTTTACTTGATTCCTTCCAGCGAATAGAATTCATAACAATGGCTTTGGTTTTTACCAATGAAGTCAATTTTTTTCCTGCTTTAGATAACTTTTATTTTTATTCGTCTAAAGTTTGGTATAAAATGGAAATCACTTTTACCAAATTCTGATCAGTTAATAGAGAAATATGAAAATACTATTATTTTTGAGACTTTGCATTATTAATATCCATGGGGAGAATTCTCTATGTCCTCGTAAAAAAGTGACTTTTACTTTTAAGGTTGAAATTATATATATTTAAAACATGAAAAAAATTGTCCACAAAGCACAAAGTCGCGGTTATTTTGATTATGGCTGGCTAAGAACAAATCATTCATTTAGTTTTGCTAAATATTACGAACCGCAAAGGATGAATTTTGGTGCATTGCGTGTTCTGAACGACGATATTGTTATTGCTAACAAAGGATTCGGAAAACATACGCATGATAATATGGAGATCATATCCATTCCACTATCAGGTTCTCTTTATCATGAAGACAGCTCTGGGAATAATCAGCTTCTGAAAGTAAATGACGTGCAAGTCATGTCTGCTGGTACAGGAATTATGCACTCCGAATTCAATGGATCTAAAACAAATGAAGTCAATTTTTTACAACTTTGGATTTTTCCTGACGGTGAAGGTTATGAACCTCGCTATGATCAAAAATCATTTTTAATTGAAGACCGACAAAACAAAATTCAAACATTTATTTCACCAACCAAGAGTAATGAAACTTTATGGATTAATCAGGATGCTTACATTTCCTGGGTTACCCTCGGAAATCAATTTTCAGTAGATTATAAAATAAATAATCCCAAAAATGGAGTCTATATTTTTCTTATCGAAGGAACAATATTTATAAATGAAGATCCTTTAAAATCACGCGATGGCATTGGTTTTTGGGAATTAGAAAAAATAAAACTGGAAGCTATCGCTAATTCAGAAATTCTGTTAATCGAAGTTCCAATGTCTTAACAATCTATTTTTGTAATGAGTCTGGCACCTTTTTTACGAGTAAAAAAATTCCAGGCCCATTCAAGCATTACTTTAAGTTTATTATCATATTCAATTAAATATCCAATATGAACAAACAACCACAATAACCAGGCGGGCCATCCTGATAATTTATAAAATCCAAAATCTGCTATTGCCGCACTTCTTCCTATTACGGCCAGGTTTCCTTTGTTTAGATATTTAAATTCTTTTCTAGATTTTCCTTTTATTTTTTTTAAAATCGCTTTTGCAACATATTCTCCCTGTTGAATAGCTACAGGGGCGACACCAGGAAGAAAGTTTCCATTTTTTGTTTCAAAATGTGCCAGGTCTCCTAAAACAAAAATGTCTTTGTCGCTGGCAATAGTTAAATCTTGATTAACTATAACCCGGCCTGCTTTATCCAATTCTACTTCTGCAGATTCTTTTAGCATATTTGACACCGATGATGCTTTCACACCGGCAGCCCATATTATTGTCTTTGCATTGATGACATACAATTCGTCATCAATTTTAATAGTTACGCTCTCTTTTGTTATCTGGGTGACCCTGGAGTTTGTTTTAACATTAACTCCCAATTTAGTTAAAGACTTTTGCGCTTTCAGCGAAAGATCTTCGGGAAAAGTTGGTAAAATTCTTGGTGACCCTTCAATTAAAAATATTTTTGTATTTCTTGGATCAATGTTTCTAAAATCATTTTTCAAGGTCTGATTAGCCAATTCTCCCAAAGCTCCGGCTAGTTCAACACCCGTTGGCCCACCTCCAATAATTACAAACTTTTGCCATTTTTCCCGATCTTGTGGATTTTGTTCAAATTCAGCTTTTTCAAAAGCGCGCATAATATACATTCTTATTTTCAGCGCATCTTCAATTGTTTTCAATCCGCATGCATTTTTAGCCCATTCATCATTTCCAAAATAATGGTGAGAAACCCCAGTAGCTAAAACCAATGTATCATATGTAATTTCATACCCATCGACAATAACCTTTTTTGAATTGCTTTTTATATTTTCCAACTCTCCACATAAAACTTTTATGTTTTTTGCTCTATTGAAAATCGCTCTTATCGGAGATGATATATCTCCAGGGGACAATCCCCCGGTGGCTACCTGGTAAAGCAACGGTTGGAAAAGATGAAAATTCCTTTTATCGATTAAGGTAACGTCAACATTTTTATTTGCTAAATTTTTTGCACAATATAGACCACCAAATCCGCCACCAATTATTACAACATTAGGCATTATTTTCCTTTTTATATTTAGTATATTGCCAAACGGTTTTTTAATTTAGCTAAAAATTTATAAAAGGGCATTAAAATGAACATTCTCACTTTAGGTGCTGGTCGTATGGCTTACGGACTTGTATTTGATTTTTTAAAAAACCAATCTATTAAAAAAGTCATTGTAATTGACCAAAATCAAACTTCCCTTGATGATATGAAAGTCCACTTTAACAATCCATTGTTGGAGTTTCATTGTTTGAAAGTCAGTGACATCCGAAGCTTAAAGCCTTTTTTTGAAAAAGCAGATGGAGCTGTAAGTGCAATACCATATGACCATAACTTCGATCTTGCACAATTAGCAATTGATTGCCAAACGCATTTTGTCGATCTTGGTGGCAACAACACAATTGTAGAAAGACAATTCCGTCTTAATGAAAAAGCTAAAATTAAGGGGGTTGGCATAATACCGGATTGTGGTCTTGCCCCGGGCATGGTATCTGTAATTGCAGCTTATGCCATGGACCAGCTGGCCAGAATTGATGATGTTCAAATTAGGGTTGGAGGGTTACCTCTTTCTCCACAGACACCTCTTAAATATAAACTTGTATTTTCTGTTCACGGGTTGATTAATGAGTATATAGAACCTGCCAAAATCCTGGAAGATGGCAAAATCAGAACTGTTAACAGCATGGATGGCTTGGAAACTCTGGAATTCCCAAGCCCATTTGGGCATCTTGAAGCATTTTACACTTCTGGCGGTACATCAACACTTCCAGATACATATGAAAGGAAAGTGAAAAACCTGAATTATAAAACAATTCGTTATCCAGGGCACTGCAGTATCATGAAAAATATGATCGATTTAGGATTTACTGATAAAACAGCTTCTTTTAGTTACCAAGGGAGCAAATTAAAGACTCGGGATGTTTTTGAATCAATATTAGATAGTGTTTTGCAATATGAAAGTGAAGACGTCGTTCTAATTCGTGTGACAGCTTCAGGCCAGAAGGAGGGTTCTTTCAAAAAAATTTCATACCAGGCAATAGAATATGCAGACAAAAAAAATAACCTCACAGCAATGATGAGAACAACAGCCTTTCCGGCTGCTGTAACATTACAAATGCTGGTTGAAAAAAAAATTAAATCTTATGGGGTTTTAAGACAAGAAGAAGCAATTCCAGGCTTTCAGTATATGGGTGAATTAGAGAAACGAGGTATTTATTTTGATTCACACAATTAATAATTCATCCAAAATTGATGTATATCATAGGATAAAAAAATAAAAATAGTATAATGGTTTGAAGATGGGAAAGTATTTTACTCCCTACTTCCCTTATTCTCTCTCCCGGTTGTTTTGGTAAGCCCCGACCCCTTCGGGGCTTTTTATTTTTAAATATTATATAAGTTTACTCTTTTATTATTAAGTAATCTTCATAATTACCACTATAATCAATCAATCCGTTAGGAGTAAATTCAACTATTCTCGTAGCAATAGATGATACAAATTCTCGATCATGGCTCACAAAAACGAGGGTACCCGGATATTTTTCCAATGCTGAATTTAGAGATTCTATGGCCTCCATGTCCAGATGATTTGTTGGTTCATCCAGAAACATAATATTGGGCATTTGCAGCATTAATTTGCCGAACATCATTCTTGACTGCTCACCACCAGAGATAACATTGACAGGTTTTTTAACCTCATCCTGCCTAAATAATAATTTTCCCAAAATACCTCGCACCACTTGTTCGTCGTCGTTCTCTTTTTTCCATTGACTCATCCAGTCAAAAAGTGAAAGTTTCGAGATAAATGCTTCGGAATTATCTTGGGCAAAAAAGCCTATATTGGCATTTTCGGAAATTTTAACTTTACCACTATCAGGATTTAAATCCCCTAAAAGTATCCGTAATAGTGATGTTTTACCGATTCCATTAGGTCCGATAATAGCAATACGCTCACCTACTTCAATCATGAAGTTTTTATTTTTAAATAAAGGACCTTCACCAAAATCTTTACTAATATTCTGAGCTTCTATTGCTAATCTGAACAATTTCTTTTCCTGATTAAAAACCATAAAAGGATTTACTCTACTCGACGGCTTTACTTCTTGCAACATAATTTTATCTATTTGCTTTTGACGCGAGGTTGCCTGTCTGGCCTTTGAAGCATTTGCAGAAAAGCGACTGACAAATTGCTGCAGTTCTGCTATCTGGCTTTTTTTCTTAGCATTATCTGAAAGCATTCGGTTTCGGGCCTGAGTAGAAGCTGTCATATATTCATCATAATTACCCGGATATAACCTTAGCTCCCCAAAATCCAAGTCAGCAATATGTGTACAGACACTATTTAAAAAGTGTCGATCATGAGAAATAATAATCATTGTAGAATTACGTTGATTTATTACATCTTCTAGCCAGCGTATGGTATTAATATCAAGATTGTTTGTTGGTTCATCCAGTAGTAAAATATCAGGATCAGCAAATAATGCCTGTGCCAGTAAAACACGCAGTTTCCAACCTGGTGCAACCGCACTCATTAGTCCTTCATGTTGTTCTAAGGGAATCCCAACACCTAATAGTAATTCACCTGCATTAGCTTCGGCAGAATAACCATCCATTTCAGCAAACTGGGCCTCCAGGTCTGCTACGCGCATACCTTCTGCTTCGCTCATTTCCGGCAGTGAATATAGACGTTCTCTTTCTTCCATTATACTAAATAATTCCCGATGCCCCATTATAACAGTATTAATGACCTTGTGTTGTTCAAAGGAAAACTGGTCTTGCCTAAGTTTCCCAACCCGTCTATTTTCTTCTGTTATAACAATACCTGTGCTTGGCTCTATATCATATCCCAATATTTTCAAAAATGTTGATTTGCCAGAGCCATTTGCTCCAATCAAACCATATCGATTACCATCTCCAAACTTTACGGATATATTTTCAAAAAGAGGTTTTGCACTAAATTGCATTTTTATACTAGATGTAGATATCAAAAAATTTCTCCAGAAATTAATTTTAACTTTGGTTGAATTATTCGGTCAAAATGGCGGGTTATAATAATCCTGCAGCTATTTGAAGTGTAACCAATATTCAAAGTGACTATATAATTTAGGCCGAATATAATCTAAATGATCTCATTTGTCCACAATTAAATCGGCCGTCATATCTTTGGGGATATCTAAACCTAAAAGATTTAATACTGTCGGTGCTAAATCAGAAAGTTTTCCACCCTTAATTAATTTTTTTCCAGGAGCGTCATTTGCAATGTATATCATTTCAACATCAAAAGTTGTATGACTGGTTTTAATTAACCCAGTTTCATAGTCAACCATTTGCTCAGAGTTACCATGATCTGCAGTTAAAAGTATATGAGCATCCAGTTCTAAAAAACGATCTATGACCGGTCCTAAACATTTATCTACAATTTCCACGGCTTTTACTGCCGCATCAAAATCGCCCGTATGGCCTACCATATCTGCATTTGGATAGTTTATTACAATGAAGGAGTATGGATTATCTTGTAATCTTTTCAACAATTCTTCGTTAATAGCGGCAGATTCCATCTGTGGATAAGTGGCAAATGAAGAGGGATCAATATCACTTTTTATTTCAACCCAATCTTCATTTTGATTCGGCGTTGTCTTTTTGCCATTAAAAAAGCTGGTCACATGAGGGAATTTTTGTGTTTCTGAAATGCGAAGCTGTTTTAGACCTGAATTTGATAAAACTTCTCCTAACAAGTTATCCATAGCTCCACCAGCTCCCATAGCGCCCATTAAGTAATTTTGCAATTCATCATAATAACGTGTAAAGGCTAAATACGAGATATCCAACATGCTTCCTCTTTTACCTGGATAATCTTTTTCAACAAAAGCCATTGTTAACTGCCGCGCCCTATCCTGGCGGTAATTAAAATGAAATATACAATCCCCATTCTGGACCCCAGGATAACCTTTCATAATATGAATAGGAATATATTCATCAAACATACTCACATTGTCCGGTGTTTTATCATTATCATAGGAATTCTTGAATCGTTGTTATCGGATCTGTCATTTCTTTCCCTGCTCCTTTAACAAGCGCATTATAAGCTAAATCCGTAGTATTCCAATTGCTGCCTCTATCCATTGCATAAAAGCGACCCATCATAGTTCCAATGTCACAATTGCCGACCTCTTTCATTACTTTTTTCAAAGTTGTTATGTAACTCACAGCACTTTTTGGAGCGGAATCCCTTCCATCCAAAAAGGGATGAATAATCATTTTCCCTTTAGGATTTTCTTTGCGTGCCTGATGCATTATTTTAAATAAATGATCCTGGTGGGCATGAACTCCTTCATCCTGCAAAAGACCCATTAAATGGAGATTTGAATTTCTGTCTTTCCAATCAGCTATAAACTGATTCCATTTTTCAGATTTAAAAAGTGTACCTGCCTTAAAGCTATCATCAATTCTTTTCAATTCTTGAATTACAATTCTACCCGCCCCAATATTTAGGTGGCCAACTTCGCTGGAGCCCATAAAACCAGCTGGTAAACCAACAGGTTCTCCTGATGTATGAATTAATGTCCATGGATATTTCTTCTTAAAGGCATCAACATTCGGTGTATTAGCTGCAAGAACCGCATTTCCTCTGGGATTTTCATTGTAGCCCCAGCCATCTCTGATAATTATACATACTGGTCTCATTAATTCAGCCATGCTCCATTATTTATTTATGGTTTCTAATATTGTTTTATCCTCTGCTAACCCACCCATACCCTCATCACCATCTGCCAAAATTTTTTCAACAGGATCAATAAACCGGGCATTATAGTATTCTTTAACCAATTCTATATGTTTATGTGTGATTTTATTTCCCCACATTTTTGTATTCATGGCCGGGGCTAAAATTAACTCCTTTTCTCCTAAAGCACGGACCACAGACGTTACTAAATTATCGCATAAACCATGGGCAAATTTTGCAAGCGTATTAGCGGTTAAAGGAGCAATTAAACAAAGGTCACACCACTTGACTAATTTAATGTGCAGAACATCTTTGGTATTGGTCCATTCATCTCTATCTTCATAACATTTGTTTTGGCTCATTACTGCCAGAGCTTGAGGTGTCACAAAAGATTTGGCAGATTCAGAAATCATCGTTATAACCTCGTGCTCTTGTTTTCTCAGCTGAGAAACAAGATTCGGAATTCTGTAAGCGGCTATCGAGGACGTTATTCCTAATAATATTTTCATCTCTTTCCCTTAAATTATTTTCTAAATTTCAATAACTTTACTTACCCGGTTTATATTAATTTAAAGTCGCAATTAAAAGATACAACATTAAACTCCTTAGCTAAAGGTATAATTTCAGAGGCTTTCTATAAAGTTCAGATAAGATTTATAACGAAATGGTGAGATTTTATTTTCTTGAACAGCTTTCTTTACAGCGCACTTATATTCTGTAACATGCAAACAATTTGTAAACTTACATTCTTCTGCAAAATCGTTAAACTCAATAAAATAATCGCGGGCTTCCGTTTTATGAATATCTAAAAAATCTAGTTTTTTCAATCCCGGTAAATCAATAAGTTCTGTTTTATCGTCTAGTTTATAAATAGTAACCTGACTTGTTGTGTGTGTCCCCTTATTACTCCAATCACTAATATCACCGGTAGAAATATTTAATTCCGGCTGAATTTTATTTAATAAACTACTCTTTCCTACACCAGAATGACCCGAAAGTGCGGAACGTTTATTTCGAATTAGGGCTTTTAATTCTTTAATACCTTTACCCGTTTTTGCCGACGTTACAACTACTTTGTAGCCAATTTTTTTGTATAATTTCACAACATCATTAATTTCTGATTTATCAGTAACAAGATCACTTTTATTAAGACAGATAATTGGATCGACAGTCTCTAATTCTGCAATGACAAGCAATCTGTCCACTAACCCTAGTTTAATTGGTGGAGAGTGAAAGGAAGTAACAATAAGAAGCTGATCCAGGTTTCGACTCAAGCGACGTACTACAGGTAAATGTTTTTCTACAAATTTTGGCAACTCCTGGTTATGAATTAATTCTTGCTTTGCTTTACGACTTTGTTTCTCCCGCAAAAAATAATCAATTTTCTTTTGCTGTCTTTTGGTTCTTTGCTTCATTTTATTAGAGGTTATTTTTATCAAGCTCTGCCATTATTAGTTTTTCCATAGCAGGAAGGGTTTCGGACACTGTCACTGCAGCCAACAGTTTTTTACTTACGTTTTCAAGCACATTTTCTTTTTCACTAAAAATTGTCATCAGATCAGATCCATTTTCTACAGTATCACCGACTTTTTTATGCAAAACCACGCCAGCTGAATGATCAATTAAATCCTCAGCTTTTAATCTTCCCGCTCCGAGTTCAACAGCACTCATGCCTACTTCAAGTGCATTTATTGCGTTAACAAACCCTCTTCTGCTTGATTTGATTGTTTTAGAATATTTCGCTTTTTTATAATTACCCGGATTCTTAACCATAACCACAGAACCCTCCTGGCGCTCTACAATCTGAATAAATTTTTCCCACGCCTTGCCGGTTTGGATCATTTCTTTTGAAATCTTTATACCATCTTCAACAGAATTAGTTTTGCCTCCAAGGTAAATCATAGCGCCGGATAATTGATGTGTCAATTCCATAAGATCCTGGGGACCGTTTCCCTGAAGCGAATCTATACATTCCACAATCTCCAGCCAATTACCAATTTTATTTCCCAAGGGTTGGTTCATATTTGAGATGTAAGCCATTGTTCTTATGCCGGCTTTTTCACCAATACTTATCAAACTTTTCGCTAACTCTTCAGATTTTTCATACGTCGTCATAAATGCCCCCTGCCCGGTTTTTACATCCAGAACAAGCGAATTTATTCCTTCAGCTAACTTTTTGCTCATAATGGAGGAAGATATGAGGGGTATTGACTCAACTGTCGCTGTTACATCACGCAAAGCATAGATTTTTTTATCAGCAGGAGCGATATCTTTAGTTTGACCTATCAGACAAACACCGATCTCTGAAATAATTTTTTTATATTCTTTAATACTGTAATCAATTCTGAATCCCGGAATGCTTTCAAGCTTATCCAAGGTACCACCCGTATGACCAAGTCCACGGCCGGAAATCATGGGTACAGGCACTCCTGCTGCTGCCACAATAGGTGCTAAAATGATAGAGACTTTATCACCCACACCACCGGTGCTATGTTTGTCGACTTTGATTCCCGGTATGGTATTTAGATCAACGACTTCTCCAGAATAAAGCATGGCCTGCGTAAGAAAATGTTTCTCATTATCACTCATGCCTTTTAACCGAACAGCCATAAGCCAGGCTGATATCTGATAATCGGGAATGCTGCCTGCAGTAACTCCATCTATGAGAAACTCAATTTGCTGGCGGGTGTTTTCTTTGCCGTCTCTCTTAGCAACAATAATTTCGTAGGGAGTCATCCGAAATACTTAATAGTCATTTTTTGATGATTTTGCATTATTTGAAACAATCTCAACACTGGCACTTGCACCTATTCGAGTTGCACCGGCTTCCACCATTTTGCATGCTTCATCGTAACTGCGAACACCGCCACTCGCTTTAACTCCCATCGCCGGGCCAACTACCTTGCGCATTAATGCAACATCTGTCACTGTAGCACCACCTGTACTAAACCCTGTTGATGTTTTGACAAAATCAGCCCCGGCTCTTTTGGCAATAATGGAAGCAGATACTTTTTCCTCATCTGTTAGAAGACATGTTTCTAAAATGACTTTTACCGTTTTTCTGCCCGCTGCTCTAACAACGGAGCGGATATCATGTTCTACCAAAGATAAATCGCCTGATTTTAGGGCCCCAACATTTATAACCATATCTACTTCATCAGCGCCTTTGCTTATAACCTGCCTGGTCTCAGTAGCCTTAACTTCAGGAAGAGATGCTCCTAATGGAAAACCAATAACGGTACACACCTTAACTCCTGTTCCACGTAGTAATTTATAGGCTAAACTGACCCATGTCGGATTTATACAGACCGATGCAAAATTAAACTCTTTTGCTTCGGCACACGTTTTTTCAATCTGGCTCTGAGTAACATCCGGTTTCAAAATAGTATGATCAATATACTTGGTCATTTCGTGTTTTGGTGGACATGTTGGTGAAACTACTCCTACCCGGCTTGCTCCAAAAGTGACCAAATCATTTGCTGCTTCGTAGCTAAATTTATGAGTATGGTTTTTTGAGCAGGTTGGACACTCTTCAAGTTGTGATTCTGTTATAACCTGACCAATTATATTATCAATTATTTCTGAGGTAATGGTTGACATAATGTACCTTTTAAATTCTATTTGTTTTCTTCGGAGATATCAATTCCATCAACTATTGCAACGATAACCGCCTGTACAGGTATCTCTTTATCTTCGAATACTATTCTGGCAGATCCACCTTCTTTAATTGTCAGAACGCGCTCACCTAAACCTGCTCCAACAGAATCTATCGCTAAAAAATCACTGCCAGTCGGTTTACCACCTAAATCCAGGGGTTGAACGATGAGAATTTTTTTTCCCTCCAGATGTTTATTTTTAACGGTAGAGACAACATCGCCGGTAATTTCACATATCTGCATTTAATTTTCTTTTCTTAATAAATATTCACAGCCAAATCCCAGAAATTCTCTGAGTACAGGAATGTTAGGGAATCGTATTATTTGCAATTTGTATCTTATTTTAAATATTGGACGAGAAAAGAACAAATCCTTTACAACCGGAAAAAAGTTAAATCTCTTATAATATTTTTCAAAAGATCGCACACTAAGTCCAATTTTATAATTATGCAAAATCTCATCTATTTGTTTTGGCTGTTCTCCTAAAATTTTACCAAGTGGTTTTAGTATGAACGATGGCATATAATGCAAATATGGTACAAATTTAATAAATGATTTGCAATTTTGTTGATGGCCGGCAAATCCCGAAAAACGTGCAGGGAAGGTGACATAAAAATAACCCCCCGGTTTTAATAATCCGGAAATATTCTCAAAAGCTGAAATACGATTAGATATATGTTCAATCGTATCGCGCATTACTATAACGTCAAACATTGAATTTATTTTGGCCAGTGTCTTATTGTCGGTTATATCAGCACAGTATATTTTAAGATCAGGATTTTTTCCTGTTGCAATATCAATCCTTGACTGAAGTAATTCCAATCCAATTGTTTCAATCCCGATATTTAACAGCTCTTCAATAAATCCGCCTTCAGCGCAGCCAATTTCTAAAACTTTTTTATTTTTAAAGTCAGGAATATGTTTTTCAAAATATGGTATCAGATAGTTTCTTGTATGTTCCTTTTGCTCATAAAAATGTTTCTCTGCCATTTATGTTAATTCCTTTAGCTCTTCCATAAATCTGGTTGCCAATTTCTGAGCTTGCTGCTCATCTGGCGCTTCTGTCATAATTCTGACAATTGGTTCCGTATTGGATTTGCGCAGATGCACCCAACTATCTGTGAAATCAATTTTTAATCCATCCAGTAAATTGATGCGCTCATTTTTATATTTTTCAGCAAGAAGGGATATTACTTTTTCGGGGTCTAATCCATCAATACTAACTTTTTCTTTAACAATTTTATATTGAGGAAGAGAAAGGAAAAGATCGCGCATCGTACCATTAAATTCTGCAAGGTATTGTAAAGACATGGCGACCGCTAGTGGTGCATCACGTCCCAGATGAAGCTCTGGCAATATTACTCCACCATTACCTTCACCACCAATTATAGCATCAATTTCCACCATCTTTTCAGCAACATTAATTTCACCCACTTTACTTCGTACAAACATGCCATTGTGATACTTGACAATATCTTCGGAAGCGCGTGAAGTTGACATGTTAACAACGACCCGGCCCATTTTTTTTAAAAGCACTAATTTTACAGCAAGCGCTAAAGTATATTCTTCACCTATAGGTGTTCCGGTATTGTCAACTATTGCACAGCGATCAACATCAGGATCAACAGCAAATCCAACATCCGCTTTTTCTTTTATAACAGTTGTACAAAGTTCTTTCAAGTTTTTCGGCACAGGTTCCGGTGTATGTGCAAATTTTCCATTTGGCTCACCATTTATAACAATTGTTTCGCAGCCCAACATTTCTAAAAGCTGGGGTATTATTAAGCCACCTGCACCATTAACACAATCTAAAACCACCTTAAACTTTTTTAATTTTATTTTGTGCGGATCAATATATTCCAATTTTAAAATATCTTTGTTATGCCTTTCGCTTGCTTTTTCATCATACTCAATACGGCCAAGGCCAGACCATTCCTGAAGTTTAAATTCTGCGGCGTCACCCATAGAATATACTTTTGCAGCATTTTCAGGACTTAAAAAACGGGCATTGCTATCCATAAATTTCAAACCATTCCATTGAATAGGATTATGGCTTGCTGTTATTGCAATTCCACCATGAGCTTTGTGATACTCGATGGCCATCTGCACTGTTGGTGTCGCCACTATTCCTATATCAATTACGTTGCATCCTGATGCTACTAGACAACCCTTAACAATATTCGCAATAAAGGGGCCGGAAACCCGTGAATCTCTGCCTAATAT
Organism: Calditrichota bacterium; assembly: GCA_963723365.1. Classification (GTDB taxonomy): domain Bacteria; phylum Calditrichota; class Calditrichia; order Calditrichales; family J004; genus CAVRRG01. Next base: position 23,596 of record CAVRRG010000074.1, read on the forward strand.
TATGCTTCCTCCTTTTAAATAGGTAGCAAAGGCAAGAGTATACTTTTGAATTACCTGAGGTGTAAGTGTCGAACCAATTTCTCCGCGAATACCGGAAACAGAAACCATTAACATAAAAATATGACTCCCTGAATGTTTTTAACAGCAATTTTTAAAAAGAAAAAAATATAAGACGGACATTGCGTAAATACAAGGAAATGTCGGCCTTTTGTAATTCAGTACTTTTAATTTTCTGTGAACTTTTTGTGAGCTAATAAAGCTATTATGTTTTTATTCTTAAAGATATATTAAACAGCGAATATGAAAAAAACTTTTATACTATTTTTGCTGACTCTTTTTTATTGCAGCGAATCAGCAACCGAAAATAAAAATGCCATAATTCCTCAAAACGAAAGAGTAATAGCTCCAAGTTTCTCTTTGCAAAGCATTGATCATGGTCAACAGACCCTGTTTCAATATTCGGGGCAGGTCGTCTTTCTATATTTTATCGGTTATAATTGTACCCTTTGTCTTGGTCATGCTCCGGCAACTCAGTCAAAAATCTACGAACAATATAATCCCGGGCAAATCCAAATCTTAGGTTTGGATGTTTGGAACGGCACTTTTAATCAGCTTACATTTTTTAAAAATTCAACAGGGGTAGAATATCCTTTGTTACAGATGGCTAACGCTGTTGGTTCTGCATATGGTTCTTTTAATGATTATTCTATCCTGGTAGATAAAAATGGTAGAATCGCCTATCGAAAATCCGGGGTTGCAATATCACAAATAAAAGATGTGATAGACATTCTTATTGAAGAAGAAGGATAAGGAACTGTTGATGGCTCTAAAAATACTAATTTTATTGGCAGCTTTCCTGCTAAATAATCTTTTCGCAGGCAAGATAAAAGACTTTAAAGTCAAAGACCTGAATTTTCAAAATACCTCTTATTTAAAATTGGCCGGTGAAAAATTAACTATAATTGATTTTTGGGCTACATGGTGTAAGCCCTGTTTAAAAGCAATCCCTAAGTTGAATACACTATATTCCAAATACAAGAATAAAGGAGTAGAAATTATTGGAATCAATGTAGATAGTCCTAGAAATGGAGCAAAAGTCAAACCCTTCGCCAATGCATATAAAATAATATACCCTATTGTACGTGATCCAAATTCAAAAATCTCGCGTGATTTAAATATTTCAGCCTATCCAACATTGCTTATAGTGGATTCCAGTATGGAAGTTGTGTTTACGCATATTGGTTTTAAAATCGGTGATCAAAGATTAATTGAAGAAAAAATTCTTAAACTATTAAATGAAAAGTAAAACTTTATTATTAACTATGATATTGAGTAGTTGCTTTGTTAATGCACAATTTTCCGGCTCGTTGCAATCATCATATCAACTGGGAAATATGCCATATATAAATCAGGGCGATCGCAGCAATTTATACAATCAAATTAATTTGCATTATAACCAGCAAAACCTCTCGATCGGCTTGAAAATGGAAAATTTTCAGGTAAATGAGGGTGAGGATTATAGTCAGTTAAGTCAGTTATTTCTTGAGTATCAAAAAGAAAACCTCACTATCACTGTTGGTAATTTTTACGAAATTCTGGGACGCGGTGTATTATTGCGTGGTTACGAAATCCCCGGTGCTATATATGAAGATGAAAGAGGATTTAGACAAAGATACGGATTCTATAAAGACATTGAAGGTCTTTCTATAGTTTATTCAAATGATTTCACGCAAACAAAGGTCCTTTATGGCAAGGTACTAGACAATTTTTCTCCCCCCGCCATGGATGAAATAAATAAAAATATAAGACGCCCATTTTTAATACAGGGAGGTGAACTCAATTTTATTTCTCTTTCTGAATTCCAACCAGGTATCATTTATCTGCGGAATGATTATGACAATCAAATTAATTACTACTCAGGTTTAAATTTCCAGGGTTTTATGGAAAATGGGCTTCAATACTACGCTGAGTATACTCAAAGTTTTAATAAGGAATATAGATCTCTGCAATACGATAAGAATGGGCCTTACGGTTTATATGGTTCTGTCTCATATAGTCATAATTTTTTTAGCAGTACTTTTGAAATAAAAGATTACAATAACTATTCACTTTTTTTTAATGACCCTCCACCCCTGGTAAAAGAACATTCTTTCAGTTTATTAAACCGTTCTACTCATTCAATTATACCTGAAGGAGAAAAAGGATATCAATTTGAGACTATTTTTAATGTTGGCGGTCTAAATACAGCTACTGTTAACCACGCCAGAGCCTATATCAATTTTGGTGGTGAAACAAAGACGTTTTACGAATACTATGCTGATCTTAACTATTTTTTGGATTCGGACTGGTTAACAAAGATTTTTATCGATTTTGCAAAAGATGAAACCGAGCGCGAAACCAATAGAATTACTTTCGGTCTTTCTTCCGAGAATAATCTATTTAACAGTTGGAGTTATGGTGCAGAGCTGCAATACCAGCAATTTGAAAAAACGTTTGTAACGAATGTGCCCAATGAGAAAGTGACTGATATTCTATTTATTGGAACAATAAACCATTCGCCGGACTTTTCTACTTCTTTTACTTTGGAAGAAATTAACAATGAAATTAGAACGAGTGGTTACTATGGAATTGATATTAGCTATATATATTACCAAACAAATACATTGGCACTTTTTTATGGTAAACGGCCTGGAGGAAATGCCTGCAGTGGCGGAGTTTGTTACAATATTCAACCCTTTAAAGGTTTTGAGTTAAGACTTACAAGTAATTTTTAAACGAGGTGTAATCATGTTAAGCATTAGAATATTTATTTTAAGTATTACAATTTTTATTAGTGGTGCAGTTGCTCAGGGTATAAATGACCCTGCACCTGATTTCACATTGCAAAGTCTCGATCATGGTGAAGTATCTCTTTCAGATTATAGTGGAAAAGTTGTTGTATTGTTCTTTTTAGGAAATACATGTCCCCCATGCATTGGTCACGCCCCGATAATCCAGACCAATGTGACTAATTATTACAACTCTGAACACGTTCAGGTACTTGGCTTAGATGTTTGGTCCAATAGTGCAAACCTCCTACCGGGTTTTAAAGCTGGAACCGGAGTAACTTTTCCACTCCTTACAAATGCGCAAACTGTCGGTTACAGTGTTTATGGAATACCCAATCAGGATTATACGATCATTGTGGACCAGCAAGGTTTAATTGCTGCGTTGTACAACACATATGGTGGATTGGATATTAACGCAATAACCGAGAAAATTGATCAGCTCCTGGTAACAACGGCTATTGGTGATAATAATTTGTCGAAATCTACATTTGAACTTAAACCAAATTACCCCAATCCATTCAATCCATCGACCACCATTCCTTTTTCAATTGACAGACCTCAAAATATTAAACTGCACATTTATGATATTACTGGAAAACTGGTAAGAACCTTAATTGATGCTTCATTAAGCCAGGGAAAGTACGCATTAACCTGGGATGGAAAAGATAACGCTAACAATCCTCTAAGCTCAGGACTTTATTTTAGCCGGTTAATAGGAAATTCACAAAGCCAGGTCAGACAGTTAATACTGGTGAAATAAAATTATTCTTGTGTGATCCCTTATTAAATTTTTTTATTTTTCGATATTAGTTTTAACATTATAATTTCTTTATTTTATCATATAATATTAAAACATATCATTCTTTATGAAAATTCTGGCTGGAAGCTCATTCATCCTGGCAATTGTGCTGGCTTTATTTTTAATTTTTGGAATAAGCTTAAGCGATCAGACTGAAATAGTTGAAATAATCCAAATAGAAGCCCCGATACCGGTCGTCTGGAATACATTGACAAAGTTCGATGAGCACGCAAAGTGGCAAGTGTCTACAAAAACATTGTACAATTTTAATAACTCCGCACGCCAGGTCCATTATAATTTTGACAACAAAACTATTTTGGTAGACCAGCAAGTAAGAGTTCGAGAAAATGCCCGGGCTATCGATTTTTTTCAAATAGGATCAGAGCAGTTTACCAGTCTGGGAAGTTTTAGCGGTCAGATAGTTCTTTACCCTCTTGCCGATGGCAGCACCGAAATAAGATGGAAAATAATGTATACTGTAAAATCAATAAGCCAAAGGATTGTCAGTAATTTATTTCTTGAACAAAAGTTCGAAGATCTTTTAAGTGCAAACTTAAAAGCTTTAAAAAACTATATTGAGAAATAATCCCTTTAAACAACTATATTTCAATTAAATCGAGTTATTTAGTCGGTCCTGTCATATTTTCCGGCCGTACCCATTGATCAAATTCATCCTCACTCAAAAAACCAAGTTCCAAACCCGCTTCTTTGAGTGTCTTATCCTCTCTCCAGGCTTTAAGAGCCATTTGTGCAGCTTTATCATAGCCAATGTGCCTATTAAGAGAAGTAACCAGCATGAGCGAATTAGTCAAATGAGACTTGATATTTTTAAGATTTGCTTCAACACCGCTAATTGCTTTATCCTGAAAGGATTTGCAGGCATCGGATAGAATATTAATGGACTGCATGATATTAAAGATCATTAGTGGTTTAAAAACATTTAATTCAAAATTTCCCATTGATCCGGCCATTGAAATCGTTGTATCATTTCCATACACCTGGCAAACCACCTGGGTTACCATTTCACTTTGTGTTGGATTTATTTTTCCGGGCATAATAGAACTGCCGGGTTCATTTGCCGGGAGATTTAGTTCACCAAGACCGCTTCTTAGCATACACGTAACTGAACCAAAGGAAACAGGCATAACA
>CAVRRG010000075.1:0-15283 GCA_963723365.1 Calditrichota bacterium
GTAGCACTTGACTCATTACTACACATACCTCTGCCAGCGAGCACTGCAAGTCAACCCTGCAGAGGCCGACCTTTGAACAATGTACAGAGATACTGTGCTCCGCCCACTGCGTTGTTCTGGAAAGAAAGTCTGAAAGCATCATCACCTGTTGTGGCTATCCCTTGCATTTTTTTGTTACTAGTCAGTTTAATAGCTAACAGTAATCCACAAAGACTCTTTGTTCGCCTGCCATATTTCTTCAAATGAACTATTCGGCAATTCAAGAGTGACGGTAGGAATTTTTCTTTCTTTGCCGGCATAAGTACCAAATGAACCCGGTGTGGGATAACCAATATCTGCCGCAACAGGATAGTTGTTAAATTTAGCCATCTCTGTGGCTATTTCTAAGGCCGGACCATCATAATTTACCATGGCCAGAGGCGCATGAACAGAAATGATTCGTTGTGGCGCATATTTTTCAAGTAACAGCATAACAGCCTGTGTCTCCGGTTCTGAAGCAGAAGCAAAACCGGGGAAATATTTCTTCGATCTGTATTTCCTGCTCCAATTGCTTGTTGGAAAGTTTCGATTGACATCAACCTCATTGGCATTTTGCCGTTTCGCTTTGACTAAGCCATCAGGATTCACAGCGGGAACGAGAATTACCCGCGAAGTTAAGTTGCTTTGTTGTTCTTGATAAAGATATTCTGCAAATCTATTGACAAGTTGAACACCCAATATCTCATTGCCGTGAAATCCCCCAAAAATTATGGTAGTACTATCACCATTTCCCAGTTCAAGCATATAGATTTCTCTGCCTTCGACTGATTTTGCGAAAACTATCCAGGGTATTGGGCTCTCTGTAATTTGATTATAGATTAACATTCCTTTTGTTCTTTCCTCCTTAGACTTAAACAGGCCTGAGCAACTAAAAACCAGGAATACCCATAGCAGGATAAATGTAAGAGTTATATTTCTTTTAATAATGAAAATCAATGCTTTAATTATTTCCTTTATTGTTACATAACGGATAAAGCCCTACAATCCCCATAACAGTGAGGAAAGCTAAGGGTTGCTATTCCTGGTTGATTCCCTAATCAGCAATCCTGTCGCAGATATCATCACCCTGAATTCTTCAGCTCTATCTGAGTTGATAAATGATGCCGAACCATATTCCGCATCCAGCAGCGGAGAAAGCAAGAGATACTTTTGACGAAGATCGAACATATTGAAGAACTTATTTTCTGATAGCGAATACCTTGTATGGATCTTCGTGCTTTCATCATCTAAACTAGCATACCTGCCTGATACGCGATCTAATTCATACGAGGTATGAAGACCGAATATGTTTGCCAGCGGTTTCCACTTTAGAATGTGTGCATCGATGTATAATTGATCACCTGCAATTTCGAATACTTTTTTGCTATTATCGGGCATAATGAAAGTGGCAGTGAATTTCTGCTCCGCCGTGGGAGTAATTTTTACAACAGCGGCTAAATCCTCTCTTGTTAAGGCCTGATAACCCTGGATAGAAATACTTATTGTGCCAAACAGAGCAGATAAGGAAAACATAAGTAAGGTAACCAAGAAGTACCTGGCGATTGCAAAAAGCTTTTTCCTTCTGCTGCTGAAAACGGTAAGCATAAGAAAGAACAGACCAAGAAGTACAAAGAGGATAGTAAGTGCAATAAGCGTATTCACTGGTAGCATCTATTTTCTGCCTATTTTTTGTTCTTTTTCGGTATAATTTGAGATTTAATTAAAACCCAAAATACATAATATATGAGCAACCATATATTAAATCATTTGCAGCAACAAGCAACTCCCCCCGCTCAATATTAGAATGCGAAAGGAATTCCAGCTATTTGTTAAATTAAATTTACTGATTTTTATGCTTTCTAATCTCTTCATCGCTCAAACCTAAGAATCTGGCAGCATTGTTATAAAAGATATCTTCTTTTTGTTCCATGGAAAGAAAACCAGCTGAATTTACAGCAGCAATAGCATCATCTATAGTTTCTACCCAAATCATTTGATCCGTTCCAAACATAATTCTTTTACTAAATCCGGCATCCACCAATCCTTTTAAAAAATGGTGAAATTCTTTTTTAGGTAAAACCCAATCAATCACACCAAGACCCACATATACCTTTGGATGTGCATACATGAGCGCCTTCATATCTTCTAAATAAGGCCATCCTGCATGCATTATATAAATTCTCATTTTTGGATGTGAGAACAGAATTTCTTCCAATTGCAAAGGCTTGCTTTGAAAGGCCCTTATATTGGGATACATAAAATAGGCGCTTCCCGGAGGACCACCCGGAAACAAATGATAGCCTACTGGAATTCCTAATTCTTCGGCTAAATCGAAGTATTTTTGTAAGCCCTTGTCAGTCGGCAATATACCTTGATAATTAGGAGCTAATTCGCCCAATACATCCAACTTCCCTGCTCTGTATTTTTGCCTAAGCACATCTACTGACTGAAAATGATTGTTTCCAATTATTACTTTCTCAGGAGCAAAATCATACCAAAGCTCACCTTGTGACACCATTGCCTTGACAATGTTGTATTCTTCGAATTTCGAAAAAGTTTCAGTTTTAAGTTTATCCATGGTAGTGGAAGCTTTGTAGGTCTTGCCTGTCATGGCAAGATCCATATCCCGGCCAAGCATGCGGCTGAATGAACTACTCTCATCAAATGCATGGATATGCATATCTATTATGGGGCCAGAATAAATTGTCGAATCATTATTATCGCTGGCAGTTACTAGCTTTTGATCCTGATAGTTACAAGAAATTGTCACCAGAATCAAAAGCCCTAAAATCAATGTATGTATTTTCATGATTTAACCTTTTTGCCAACAATCTTTAGCATATGGACTGTTTTAACAGACCACATGCATCGTTGTTTATAGTAATTCGATTACTTTTCAATAACAGGATTTTCGTGAATAGCTGTCGCGTTGATAAACAAGCCTTACCTTTATAACAATTTGAAATCTGCTTGTAACTAAACTAACAACTGCTTTAAAAAAATAATTCCATTCTTTAAATTTATTTTCACTTTTTATTTGCTCATACCTTCATGTGTTGCAAAGGTTTTGTCATCCCCGAATCTCGGGATTTACAACCTGAGCGCAGCGATCTCGTTTATACTCTTGCATTATCCGCTTCGAGGCGGGGGCTTAGAGCATCGCAATTAGGACATCCGGGAATTTATTCACTGGATCCCCAATCAAGTTGGGGATGATAGGGTTTGAGGCTTTTGTCATCCCCGATTCTCGGGATTTACAACCTGAACCTGTCGAAGGATCGTTTTTAAATTCGGCATTTACCGCTTGAGACATGTAACAGCGGGTGTGACCGGCTTTGATTTTTAAGCGGAATCCCTATATTTGGGGATGCATAGTTTTTGTGATGTGTCTGTTTTACTCTTCAGTTTCTACTGCTAAGGAGACGCCACCGGCTTCATTAAATCGAACCTGAAGAATAAAGCTTTTTACTTTTTCATCGTAAGGAGGTGTTCTGAACTTAAGATACCTGTTTCTTTCATAAGCACGGATAATGCCATTATAAAAATAATACTGGACTTTAATCTCATATCTTTTATCAAAATGTAAATACAATTGCTCTTTATCCAATTGATATTCCATATCCATATTGCCTGCACAACAACCACGGACATAAACATTGCGTGAATCCCTTATCTGGTAATTTCCGATTCCATTAAAGGTAGTATCTTTTGTGGCCTGATAGATAGCCGGTCCGTAGGGTAACTCGCTTGAAATTCGAAAAGATGCTCTTAATGAATCTTTTTTAACAACATCCTGTGCACATATATTTGTAAAACCGATTGCTAAAATTATAAGGAGCAGTCTCATTATACTCTCTCAATGTTTTATTATGGAATGAAATTTAGAAACGAATATAACAAATTTTATAATATTATATAGAAAAATTATAACAATCTCAAATATGATCTGTCAATTAGAGGCCCGGAGGCTATTAATTTAATTTTCAAGGCCCACCTGGCGCTCAAATCCTGCCTTACTTTAGTTCATTAACGATTGCAAGTAACGGCGCCGTCCATGGCGAAGCGTTGTATTTGTCCGCTACCATTTTCCTTGATTCTGCTTCCCTTTTCTTATCATATGTTATCGATTTTTTCTTCTCATCTGAACCAAAGGCCTGCCTTAATGCGCATAGGGAGTGGCTTTTTGTTCAATTATTTGTCTGGCGATCTATAAAGTAGGATGTAATCGTAAATAAGAAACCTAAACCAACAATCCGCCAAACAGCAGGTAACTCTTGCCAGGTAATAAAGACTGATTCGCGTTTTGGTCATTGCTTTATCCTCCTAAAATCCTCAGAACCTTCCGGCAGATAACAGCACCAGGGTACAGGCGCGTAATACTTTTATCCCTGCTTCCTGCAATATTTGCTGCATCGCTTCATCTTCAGTCCCCGGATTCATGATAACCCGTTGTGGTTTTTTCCGCACAACCTCTTCTATATGATCTTTGAACCTTTGGGGATTAACATATAAAGTGACTGTGTCGATTTTTTCTTTAATATCACATACCGTTTTATAACATATTTCTCCATCAATACTGTCTTTAAAGGGATTCACAAGCTTTACCCGATGACCATGCTGCTGCAGGGCCTGCATAGCTTTATAGGCAAACCTGTGTTTCTTCGCGCTCGCTCCTATTATCGCTACCAGTTCGGTCATAACTATTAAACCCTATATATTATATCAAAATTTAAAATATGTGCACACTATTTATTAGCTGTTGCTTTTTTGGTCCACTGTTATTATTACTTTGCCGCTGTGCAGGCCCTTACCAAAATAGCTTATTGCTTCAGGAGTCTCACTTAACTTAAAAGGACCATCCAGAACCGGTTTGATTTTACCGGCTTCGAAAAGCGTGTTTATATAATCCAGATCCTTATTGGGCTGCAAAGCAACTAGATGTATTTCCTTGTTACTGAATATGGAAATTAAAGGTTTTAGCAACACGGTCTGCAGCAACGCTGTTATATTACCACCAACGGTGACATATCTGCCATGGGGATTAAGCGATGACAGATAACGAAATGTTGAGCGATTGGTTTTGGCATCAAGGATCAGGTCGTAACGCTGTCCGTTTTTAGTGAAATCCTCTTTCTTGTAATCAATAATATGATCAAAACCAAGCTCTAGCATCATTTTAAGTTTGTCACCCGTATCAACACCTGTAACCTCAGCATTAAATAACCTGGCGATTTGTATTCCCAATGTACCAACACCGCCACCCGCACCATTTATCAGGATCTTCTGCTCTTTTTGAATCTTGCCAACATCAATTAATCCCTGCAGTGCCAAACCCGCCGCATGGGGGATGGCTGCTGCCTGTTCAAAACTCATTTTGGCAGGCCTAAGACTTAAAGCTTTTTCATCAATGCAGATATATTCAGCAAAACTGCCAAAACCATATCCTGAAATATCTCCATATACTTCATCACCTGCCTTAAATAACTCAGCATGTGCTCCAACAGCCTCGACAACGCCAGCCAATTCCATACCGGGTATACTGTTTTTTGGTTTAAATAAACCAAACAGCAGCCGATAGATATAGGGCTTACCTCTTACCATACCCCAGTCGTAATCATTGACTGCCGAAGCATAAATTTTTAGCAACACTTCATGTTCTTTTGGCGTTGGTTTTGTTACCTCTTTCAGCTGCAGAACATCGGGTGCACCATATTTTGTAAGCACGATTGCCTTCATGATAGCTTGGCCATTATAATTCACTGATTAAAAACGAGCAATTTGCGTATGAATTTAACGTAATCTGCAACAACATTTTAATGCACACTATCTTGCTATTTTGGGCTCCTACTTAAACTTTAAAAGCAATCGCCCCGAAACTTAAATTGTTACAGAGTGCTTTATTTTAAACGATTTTTCTGACTTAATCCATAGTATGGAGACTATGTGCCGCTAAAAATTTTATTCACTAAAACTATCATCATTTTTATTGCTTTGCTCAGCGGCTTTATATATGCCGGCGAGAAAGTTTTTAACAATGTAAGTGAAATAAGGTTTTTAACACACGAAGAAGCTGAAAAGCGCTATAAAGTAGAGTTAAAAGCGATTATTACCTATGCTTTTAATGAAAACGAAATGGGTTTCCTGCAGGATGAATCAGCTGGTATATTCTTTCGGGAAAATAAAGGTGATAAACCTGAGCTGGGAGACCTGGTTAAAATATCTGCCAGGACAGGGGCGGGTCTGTTTGCGCCCATCTTAAATGGAGTAGATATTGAAGTAATCGGCAAAAGTGCTTTACCAAAACCAGCCGCTGGGTCCATTAATGATATTATTAACGGTCATGAAGACAGTCAATGGATTGGCGTCAGCGGGGTTATCAAATCCGTAAAATATGACAATAACCTGAAATCTGTTAATATGTCTCTCGATATATCCGGAAGATTAATTGCGGTTTACGTTCAATATTCGGATGTGCAAAATCTGCCTTTTCATTTGCTGGGTTCTACTGTTTATATAGAGGGTGTTGCCGGGGCAGATTTTAATCAAAAAAAACAGCTTTTAGGGATACGTTTATTTGTTCAGGATATGAAGCTGCTTAAAATATTAAAACCAGAAAGAAGCGATCCCTATAAAAAAGAGCCCCTGTTACTAGATCAGATCCTGCAATATTCAACCAGCTATAATAGTGAGGAAAGAATCAGAATTCAGGGCATTGTAACTTACAGCACTGATCAAACAATTTTTATTCAGGACTCAAACGCCAGTGTGGTTGTCTATACCGATGCTGATTATGAATTTGCCAGCGGTGATAAAATTGATATCGTCGGATTTGCCGTTGCCGGAGAGTTTAACCCCGAGATCAAAAACGCGCTCTGTAAAAAAATCGCTCAGGGCTTTGCAATAAAACCACTGGTATTGGACAGTTTAACTTCTCTTGAGGAAATACAGGACGCCTCTTTTGTCAGCGTCGATGCAAAGTTATTACGAATTGTAAACCAGGGCAGCTATTCCATTTTATACCTGGAAAAGGACAGCATCTTATTTGAAGCACATCTGAAAAACGGATCATCAGGCACTGAATTATATAAAAACGGAAGTATTGTCAACCTCTCCGGAATTGTCCGGTTAGAAGCGAACTCAAATAATATTAAAAAGACAGAAAGTGGTTTAAAAATACCAGAGTCTTTGAAAATTATGTTAAGAAATTCCTCTGACATCCTTCTGCTGCAGCCGGCACCCTGGTTTACCTTTGAAAAAGCATTGGGCTTGCTGGGCGGTTTGGGCATATTAATAATACTGAGTTTTGGCTGGGTTTACTTATTGAAGAGAAAAGTTACCCAAAGAACACAAGACCTTATTTCTTCACAAAAAGAGAAAGACAGTATATTGCAAAATGTTGAGGAAGGTTTCTTTTTATTGGATAAAAACCTGATAATTCAGTCTCAATTTTCAGCAGCACTGCTTGATATAATGGATACTGCATCACCTGCTGATAAAACATTTGAAGAGTTCTTATCGCCCTACCTTAAAAAAGATGAAATCAATGTAATCCTGGATTATGTGAAGCTGGTTCTTGACCAAACTATCGATGTCCTGGCTATTTCTGAATTGAATCCACTAAACAGGATGGTATTTCATTTTAAAGAAAAAAATAAAGAATCCTACCTTAAATACCTGACCTTCGATTTTAAACCCATTTTATACCAGGAAAAAATTTCAGGTATTATTGTAACGGTAGTTGACGAAACAGAGGAGTTTAAATTAGCAGAAAAATTAAGTTTATCAGAGGAAAACTCCAACAAACATATCGAATGGATGACCTCTATCATCAATTTAGACCCCAGGGTTTTGCAGGAATTTATTAATAGCACCAATTCAGAGGTAATAGATATTGAAGAAAAACTCAAAAGCATTGACACGGCCGCACATCAGCTATTGCTCGAGAATATTTCACGTTCACTGCATTTATTAAAAGGCAATGCCAGTTTGCTGGAACTTAAATTTTTCGCGTTGCGTGTTCACCAGCTTGAAGATCTGGCTTTAGCTTTGAAAGATTTAAAGGAAATTGATAGATCTGATTTCTTACCACTCGTAATGGGGATCCAGGATTTAAAGAACAACCTGGATGAGCTTAAAAACTTAATACATAAATTATCTTCGCTTAATGTTCAGACATCAGATAAAAAGATAACAAAGGAGAGCACTATTTTAGAGTACGTTAATAAAATGGTGAAAAAGGTGTCTAAAGAATTAGGCAAAGAGGTTCATTTTGATGCTGCTGGATTCAAAGCTGAAATTATCCCTCCACAATACTTATTTGTGGTGAAAAACATAGTAATTCAACTGCTGAGGAACAGCCTGGCGCACGGCATTGAGACAGCTGACGAAAGGAAAAAGAGCAATAAACCGCTCAGTGGGCAGATAAAAATGGCTACTTCCGTTGAGGGTAATAATTTTATTTTAAATTTTTCTGATGATGGTCGCGGACTGCAAATAAATAAACTCAAAGAAAAAGCACTGGCATATGGTGACTGGAATAAAAAGGAAATCGAAGACTGGAGTAAAGAAGATTATAGTGAAGTTATATTTAAATCAGGCATCTCTGCAACGGATGGTGCTAGTATGATTTCCGGCCGGGGTGTGGGAATGGATTTAATAAAAAGCCAGCTTGATAAACATGGAGGTACAATTGATGTTGATTTTGAAGAAGGTAAATACTGCCGTTTTACTATTTCCTTACCTTTGACACATACCAACTAAGAGATTTACAAAGTCTGCGCCAAGCATTGCTGAAAATTTGTGCCCTACTCTTTCGTCGTTTAAATTAGCTTTACAATTCCAAATCAACACCATTCTTTCAGATTCCAAAGTAAACCAAAACGGAGGAAATGAAGATGAAATATTTTTTATTCAAAACAACCTTATACTTATTCATTTCTTTTTTTGCCAGCACCTCATTATTTGCTCAAGGTAAGGCAAAAGTGATGCCCAGCAGCACTAATGGCGGCGGCATGGTGATGGGATTTCCTGATGTGTGTCTGGTTCCGGCACCCCCCGCGCCATTTGTCCCCATTCCCTATGCTTCAATTACCTTTGAAGAATCAGATAATAAAAAAAGTACGACCAAGACTAAGACAAAAACGAAATCCGTAACCGTTAAAGGAGAAGTGCCGGCGCGTATTAGTTCAACAAATGAGTACATAGTTGGTATTGAAAATACGAATACGAAATCCGTAACTTACACCATTAAGGGACAAGGGCTGGAGCGCATTGGTAAAGCAATTGTGTATATAGATGGCATTGAAAATAATAATATGTTCGAAGCGACTCTGGAACCCATTGCTGAGGGAGCAAAAAATATAGACAGCAGAAAAATTACCATTACGGCCAAAAAGGGGCCTATGTACCTCTCCAAAATGAATTTGAATATCAGGCGTAGTTTAGATTCCGAACCCATTTTAAACGATAAGCTATTTCCACAAAGAGCAAATCTTGTGCAAAAACCTCGCGAAACTGCTGATTTTAAAATTATTAGTAGTGGAGAATATTTTGAGGACAGGTTGTATACCAAAATAAATACCAGGAAGACTAATTCCATAGAAATTAAGTCCTATGCCAAAAAGGTTAATGCTGAAAAAGGAACAATGATTGGCTTCGAGTATGAATACTTAGGTAAAGCAGCAAAAAAATACTCTTTTAAAATTATTCATCCCAGGTATAGCGCCGGACCTGAAAAAGGTGCCACGGGAGAGGTATTTACAAAATTATGCCAGGTAAATGAAAGAGACCATTTTATCTGGCAATTTACCGAAGACCATGAAATGCTATCCGGTGAATGGATTTTGCAGATACTTGATGGCGGCAAAACAATTTACGAGCATAGTTTTTTAGTTTCCTTTGGGAAACAAACAATGCAAAGGAAAAACCAGTAATTTTTTTTCATGCAACAAGAGCCCGGTAGAATCACCGCACATGATGCGGAATCCAGATTTTTATCATTGGATCCCCGATCAGGTCGGGGATGACAGGCTTGTGTATTCTGGGAGAGACTAAAAAGGAGCCCGGTGACCAACAACGACATCCTACGCCGCATCCGTTACATCTTCGATTTTAGTGATGTGAAAACCATTGAAATATTTGGCCTGGCTAATCTTGAAGTGAGCCGTTCACAAGTCAGCAACTGGCTCAGGAAGGAAGATGATCCGGCCTTTGCCCAATGCAATGATACGCTGCTGGCCATCTTTCTAAATGGTTTAATCACTTTTAAGCGCGGTAAAAAAGAAGGCCCCCTGCCTGTCCCCGAAAAGGAGCTGACCAATAATATCATTTTCAGGAAATTGAACATTGCCCTAAATCTGCAGGCCGCTGATATTTTGAAAATCCTGGATTTGGCCGATATTAATATCAGCCGCCATGAACTGAGCGCTCTTTTCCGTAAACCGGGACACAAGCATTACCGCGACTGCCAGGACCAGCTGCTGCGCAATTTTTTAAAAGGTCTGCAATTCAAATACCGACCCGCTAAAAGTTAAAGCCGACTGTTTTATACTTCCTATCCCCTGCCATAGTTTGTATATTAGTGCTAATTAACCCTCATAACATAATCCCGGCTTATTTCAGCTGATCAATAGTAACTCATCAGCCATTCTTATTGCTGGTTTGACGCTAAGAATATAATTAAAAAATTACTTACTCAAAAAGGAGTACAAAATGAAAACATTAGTATTTGGCGCCGGACCTCTGGGCAGTTTATATGCCTGCCTGCTGCATAAAGCGGGTAATGATGTAACTATTTTAGCCCGAAATGACCATTATAAATTTCTAAAAGAGAACGGGATTGTTCTATATAATGAATTTGAACAACGTAAAATAATTGATAAGGTTAACGTAACAGATTCTTTTAAGGAAGATGATTTTTATGATTTGCTCATTGTTATTATGAGAAAGAATTCGCTCAAAAAGATACTTCCTCTCTTGTCTAAAAACAGAAAGATTCCAAATATTCTTTTTATGGGAAATAATACGCTGGGATTTGCCGAATATCTGAAATATATCGCACCGGAAAAGCTGTTGTTTGGTTTTCCCGGTGGCGGCGGTTCACGTATTAAGCACATAGTTCATTATATAGACTGCGAAAAAGCCGGGGCTAAAAGAATGCCCATTACGTTGGGAGAAATAGATGGTGAGCTGAAAGAAAGAACCTTGCATATTCAAAATATGTTTGAAGCAGCAGGCATACCCGTTAACATCTGTAATGATATGGACGGGTGGCTAAAATACCACGTCGCTTTTGTAAATCCCATAGCGGGTGCTTTATTAAAGGCCGGCGACAATTATAAACTGGCGAACGATAAAAAGACTATTATAGAATATATTCGCGCGGTAAAAGAAGGAGGAAAAGTTTTAAAGGCCATTGGATTCAAAAAACGTTACCCCTTTAAATTTAATCTCTTTTACTGGATGCCTGAATGGTTTTTGCATTTTGTTTTGAAACAGCTTTTTAACTCCAAGTTTGCGGAGGTTGCTATGATGATGCATGCCCGGGCTGCCGCTGATGAAATGCAGGAGCTGGCCGGGGAATTTAAAACCCTGAAAGATCAAACATCCATTAAAACACCAAACCTGGATGAGCTGGCAAGCTATATTCCCGCAGCCTGAAATGAAGCTTTAATTAATTATTTTGATTAATTGGGTTATATTAAGCGAAGTTCTGGGTCCGGAATAAACATATGATAAACGTAATACGCACTACGGTTTTAATATTGTTATTTTTCCTCGCGCTAAACGCTGTTGGCGGCGGATTGGCTTTTATCGCTGATCCCTCTGGCAATGTTATGCAAATCCCAATTGATCTGCTGCAAAATACGCCCTTTAAAGATTATCTCATCCCGGGTATTATTTTACTTGTATCAAACGGTATTCTCAGCCTGTTGGTCGCAATCCTTACTTTAAAAAAAGTTACTTATTATCCCTGGTTGATTATCCTACAGGGCTGCGTACTGATCTCATGGCTAACGATTGAATTAGCCATCAACATTAATTTTTTTCATCCCTTCCTGCATTATCCATTATATGTCATGGGCGCTTTATTTATTGCGGCAGGGGTGTTCATTCAGATAAGAGATGAAAATGCTCTTTAAAGATGAATATGCTTTTTCGCTATTGCCAAAAGTTGTTTTCTTAACAGCTATTATATGCGCTACTCTTTTAGGCGGATACTTAATGTTCGCTGACGAAAACAACTTGGTCACCATGTTAAAACCTTATAAAATTAAGGGATTTTTTACACGGCAGATAATAATAATGGTTTGTTTAATAATTTATGTTATACGATTATTTATAACCCTGTTTGTCTTTCTCAAACGTAAAATGGCCTGGAGCGAAATGCTGCTGGTTACGGCTTTAATGTCCTTTGCCCTGTTCTCTTTTGCTAAGGTTGGTGGTAATAGTCAGCAAGAAATAGGCGCATTGGACTACTTGGCCATCTTTTTATATGCGTCAGGTTCATGGATAAACAGCTGGTCAGAATATACCCGCTATCTCTGGAAAAAAAGCAGTAAAAACCGTGGCAAAATATATAATGAAGGTCTGTTTAAATACGCGCTGCATATTAATTATTTTGGCGATATTGTTCTTTTTACTGGATTAGCCTTGCTTACGGTTACTTTTTCACTTCTGCTGATTCCTCTTGCCATGGCTTTAAATTTTGTATTCTTTATCATCCCCAGACTTGATTCATATCTGGCAATTAAATATGGCGCTGATTTTAAAGAAAATGCCAAAACAACAAAAAAGTTGATACCGGGCATATATTAAAACCAGCAATTTGCAGGAGTTAGACATCTTTTAGAAGTATTTCATCGGGTGCTAATCTTTTCTGATTTTCAGTAGTCACAAATATAGCCGGTTTGCCAAGAAGCGGGCATTTAGTTTCACATATCCCGCAGCCAATACAGAGTTCCCTAACTACATAAGGATATTTTACTGTGACCATTTCTCCATCAGGTTTTATAAATTGGCGCCTGTCAAATTTTATGGCTTTATCCGGCGTAGGGCAATGTTCTTCGCACACCAGGCAATCTTTATTTTCTGCAAAAGGAATGCACAAGTCTTTATCAAAATAGGCCAAACCCATGGCTGTTGTTTTCTTTTTGTCCAGCGGCAATGGTAAAATGGCTTCCGTCGGACAAACTTCTCCACATAAATTACAATTATATTCGCAATACCCTTCGCGCATAACCGCAACAGGCAGCCATAATTGCAGAATGCTGCTGTGAATCCGGTCTGGCTGCAAACAGCCGCCGTTTGATTCGCAAATGCGCACACATTCCATACAGCGGATACAGCGCTCATTAAACAACTCTTCCTGAACAGATCCCGGGGGTCTTATAAGCCGGTTCTCTTCTTCCCTGTTGGCCAAACCTATATTGAGCAGGCCCAGCGCAGCAAAGCTCCCTGCTGTTGTCTTTAAAAATGAACGCCGTTCAAAGTCCACCGGTGTATGATACGGTTTCCAGCGCCAGCGATAGGTAATCGATTTCGATTTGGGCGGACAGTTTTCCCCGCATGAAAAGCACTCGATACATTCTACTTTGCTGGTAAACGCGATATCATCTTTGGGAATGGCATTCATTTTACATTCATGCTGGCATTTATTACAAACCGGGCACTCTTTACCTACAATGCGTTCATACAAACGCCATTGGGAAAGAAAACCAAGCCAGGCTCCGGCGGGACAAAGGTAACGGCACCAGAAACGGCGCGTCAGTTTTTCGGCTCCAACAATAAGCGCCAGTAAAAGTGCTATCCAAAACACCTGTTGGTAATACGCCTGGTCTTCTGGCATAAGCCATTCTTTATAACCCTCATACAGTGTATATCCGGTATCTTCCAAAAAGGGTATATAGGTTATACCCAACAAAATAGCTTCGCTGAACAGGGTAAAAACAGGATAAACAACGATAGCCAAAGAGCGATTAAAAAGCGCCAGGGGATCAAAATAACTCCAGCTATTAATCGAAAAAAAGGCCAGAATGATTAAAGCGAGCAGTAGGCCGAATTTAACCTTTGTAAATTTCTGCCATTTTTCAGTTTTCTTGTTGTCCGGTGTTTTTATAAATTTATCACTGATATCGAGCGTCGTGCCCAAAGGACATATCCAGCCGCAAAAAACACGTCCCAAAAAGGGAGTTATTAAAAGAATGAGTAAAGCCGGCCAGAAAAGCAAAGAAACTCGGAAATTCTGAATGAAATCAAATAGGGGCAGCAGCGGGCTGGAGCGCAATAAAATATCCGAATCGCTGTAAACTTCGTAGGGATAGCGGGCCTGCAGGAACAAAAAAACAAAAAACAGTAAAAATATAAGCTGAACAATTCTGCGTACTTTAGTTGTCATAATTGGCAAGCCGTTTTAGCAAAGAGTGTATGGCCGCTATCTGTTATACAAGCCGTACTGTTTTTACATTAAGATTATTAAGATCATACAGATTTAAACCCCTGTCTGCAGCTTCTTTGATATGACCTATATCCTCTAAAGAACGATTAAACAGACTTAATCCTAAAAAATCGGCTGTAACTATGCAGGGACTGGCTATCAATGTTTTTGCCAATTTTACATCATCCAGATCACCGCCGGACGGACCATTGTCCAACAAAATGCGATAGGCATCAATTATTGTAAGCTGAGGTAATATTTTACTGTCAATATCAATCAATTTTGTTGCAAAATAACTGTGCAACGAGCCTCTTCTGCCACCCATTACCCCCATAAGATTCTTCAAACCAAGTGTAACTCCACCCAGACCATGATGCTTGGCCACCGGAATATTAATAACTTTGTCGGCCTCCAGGTAATCTCTGTATATGCGCCATTCATCAATTGTTTTTCCATTTATGGCAATTTTTTCAAAGCGATTATCACGAACGTGCAGAACATCAGCGCCAGCCTCTGCAGCTTTCTCCTCAATCAATGAGTTTCGATAACATCTGCGGGGACTATTGCAGGTGCGATCAAACACCTTAACTGATTTTGCGCCTGCTTTGAACGTTGCTTTTACAACTTCGGCAACCAGATCCGGATTTGTATTTGCCGCGTATTCTGGTGCACGGTCCCAACCCATATTAGGTTTTATTACCACCTCATCACCTTCGGAAATAAACCTTTTTAATCCCCCCAACTCCTTCAATGCTGTTTGCAAAAGAGCTGCCGGTTCTCCGTTTTCAACACGAACCGCATAGCAATACGTACTAGTCAAGGCACACAACA
>CAVRRG010000076.1:0-57232 GCA_963723365.1 Calditrichota bacterium
ATCATAATGAATTGTGCTTGATAAAGATGGAAAAATATTCCCCATTTGCAAGAAAATTAATAATGCCAATGTGGAAAATGAATTGCCGATACCTGAGTCGATTGCCGGATTAGACAGGTTTGAAGCAAGGAAGAAAATAATTTTCCTGCTACAGGACTTGGGCCAGGTGTTAAAAATTGAAGATCATATGCATGCTGTAGGACACAGTTACCGTTCGCATGTTCCTGTAGAACCCTATCTTTCTGAACAATGGTTTGTTAAAATGAAGCCGCTGGCAGAGAAGGCTTTAGCAGCTGTTGAGAATGGCGATGTAAAGTTTTTTCCTCCCGGAAAATTTGAAAATACCTATAAACACTGGATGAATAATATTCGCGATTGGTGCATTTCCCGGCAGTTATGGTGGGGCCATAGAATACCGGTATGGTATAATGAAGAGGGTGTTTATAAAGTCAGTAAATCAGATCCGTCTGCAAACGGTGAAAAGTGGACTCAGGATCCTGATGTTTTGGACACCTGGTTTTCATCCCAGCTTTGGCCTTTTTCAACATTAGGCTGGCCGGATAATGCTGAAGATTTAAATAAATTTTACCCGACTTCAACCCTGGTTACAGGTCCCGATATTATTTTCTTCTGGGTAGCACGTATGATAATGTCCGGATTAGAATTCATGAATAAAATTCCTTTTGAGAATGTTTTTTTTAATGGGATTGTTCGTGATGAAAAAGGCCGGAAAATGAGTAAATCTCTCGGTAATGGAATTGACCCGTTGGAAATGGTAAACCAATACAGCGCTGATGCTATTCGCTTTACATTAATCATGATGAGTGCTGAAGGGCAGGATCTGAATATTGGTCCGAAAAGTTTTGAAACGGGAAGAAACTTTTCCAACAAAATTTGGAACGCTTTTCGATTTCTAAGTATGAATCTGGAAGAATATTCAATTGATTTTACTCCATTTAAAGATAATTTTGAATTGGCTGATAAGTGGATTTTAAGCAAATATAACACAGTTATAATAGCAGTTAATAAAAATTTGGATCAATTTCGCTTTCATGATGCACTGGAATCGGTTTATCACTTTTTTTGGGGTGACTATTGCGATTGGTACCTTGAAATTATAAAGCCTCGTTTGTACAAACCAGAAAAAGAAGAATATAAGAAAACTGCTTTACGGGTTGCTGCATTTATTATGAAGGGATGCATGGAACTCCTTCACCCTTTTATTCCATTTATCACTGAGGAGATCTGGCAAAATTTTAAAAATGAAGATGAAAAGAGCATTGTTATTTCACAATGGGAAAGCGACCTGCAAGAATGGCAAAATCCACAAGCTGAAGTGGACATGGCATTTATTCAGGAAACAATAAGTGCGCTTAGAAATATGCGCAGTGAAATGGATGTTCCACCCGGAAAAATAATGGACCTTGTTATTGAGGCTGAAAAAGAAAATTTCGATTTGATTTACACTAACAGATCCTATTTTAAATCCCTGGCAAAAGTTGAAAAAATTAAAAAAATAGATACAGAATTTTCAAAAAATGAAGCTGCGACAGTAGTAATTAGAGGGAGTGAGTTTTTTATACCCCTATCGGATTTAATAGACAGGGAAAAAGAAAAAGCCCGGCTGGAGAGAGAGTTAAACCAACTTCAAAATCTTGAAATGGCAATAAAGAAAAAATTAGAAAATAAAAATTTCATTGAGCGTGCCCCGGAAAAAGTTGTTACTGGAGAAAAAGAAAAATTATCGGAAATTCAGAAAAATTTACTAAAAATAAAAACTAATTTTGAAAAATATTCATAGTTCAGGACCTAAAGATATAAAGCTTTCTCTATTGCTACCGAACGAATAAAGTAACATATTTTTAGTTCGCAAACATTTTTACAATTACCTATATGAAGACACCAGATAAAAAGTTTAATGAAGAAGCTTTACGGAAAAAAATTCGCGAGCAATTAGAAAAGGAACATTCGGAGAAGAATCAATTTTTAGATGAAACGTTATCCGAAGACGAAATTGCAGCTCATGAAGACGATGAATCATATTACCTGGAAATCTACTTACGCAATAAGCTTGAGGATGAAGTATACTCCAAGTATCCCGAATTTGTGGAGTGCGGTAACCATTTGGATCAAATAAAATGGTTAACACCGTTAGAGCTTAGCAAGGAATACGAGTTTTTTCCAATTGAGTATACTTTCTTTGCCCGATTAAAGAACAAATTGTTCAGACAGAAAAGAGTAAAAGTCCCTGATAATCCGGAAATAGCTAAAATGATAGTTGTATTCAGGGAAGATCTTGAAAAGAATGCAAAAGAAAGAATTCAAAGCTATAAAGATCATCTGAAGGAAAATGAAATCGCTTACAGGAGTGAAAAAGAAAAAAGAATTTTAGAAGAGGAGCGTGAAAGGTTTTATAATTCCTTAAAAGGATATCATAAATATAAAAACCACATTGCCGAAACGAAATGGATGACCGCCGAAGAGTTTGATGCTCAGGATGAGTTTACAGACAGGGTTTATACAATCAAAGATAAAATTAAATATGGATTTTTATTTGCCGCCATCCTTTCTATCATTATTGTTGGAATCACATTGCTCGTTAATGTTTTTGAAGAAGACGCGCAAAACGGATATGTATTAATTGATACAGCAAATAAAAAAGCGAGCCTCTATATAGACCAAAATCTGGCAGTAGGCTTCACCCCGGGGGTTGCTTATCCTGTGAATGCTGGAATACATGAAATCGCGCTGATTTCTCCCGACTTTAAAACTGAACCTAATTTTCAGCAAGTTGACATTGCAAGGGGTGATACAACAAAAATCAGCTTTAAGCTGACTTTAATTAACGGAAATTCAGGGATTGTTCGTATAAACGTTCCTTTTGAAGATGCTAGTGTATACGCTGATGGTGAATTTAAAGGAACTATTCAAACCAGCAGTTTATTAAGCTTACCTGTCGGGGACCACTCAGTTGCCGTTAAAAAATCAAACTATATTGCCAGCCCCAGGTTACATACTTTTTCATTAAACGCCGGAGATACAATCGATTTAGATTTCCGGATGATTCAATCAACAATTTCTCAAAGCTCTTCATCCCGTAGTTCCGCAATTAATCTTGGTCTAATTACAATTAATTCAAACATCAAAGATGCAGAAATCATTTTAAATGGACATAAAACCGGTTTTACAACTGATTATATTTTGCAAAAAATACCATTAGGACAACATATAATCAGAGTTGAAAAAGATGGTCATAAAGTTTATCCGGAAGAACAAGTTGTACTTCTTTCACAAAATGATAGACAGGCAAAAGTTGATTTTACATTAACAAGTACTACAAAATATGTAACTATTCAGGTTAAGCCTCATGGCGCGCTGATTTTTATTGATGGTAAAGAAGCTGCCAAGGGAACATTTAGAGGTTCACTTGCTCTAGGAGAACATACTGTGACATTTGAGGATATAAAAAATTATAAGAATCCCGGGAAGAAAAAAATAAACGTTACTAAAGAAGGTAAAGATAGATTTGAATTTGTTTATGGAAGTGATCTTTATTTCGAAATCAGCCCGCTCGCAGTTAAACCATCATCCTCTGTTGTTAGGACTTCCAGCGGCTATATACTAAAGGGAATTAATTTTAAAGCAAATTCCATTAATGGTCCTGATTTAATTACAAATGACATTATAAACCAAGATATTTGGAATTTGGGTTTTGCTTTTCAATATAAAAATCCTCCTGGCAGCGATGCAATATATGTTCGTTTTGAAGTTCCCAATGATTTAAATATTTCTAACGATATTAAATTGAAACTCTGGCTTTACAAAACGGATCAAGATTACCCGTTGGCTATCAGCAGTATATCTGAGTATATGGTGGTTTTTAATAACCGGATAATTTTAGACAAAAAGACACCGCGTTATAATATTTCCCAAATATCTGAAAATAATTATGAAGAAATTTCCATTGCTAATTATATCAAACCGGGAAATAATATACTTTTAATATCTTGTACGCCAAATAATACACAGTTTCTTAACCTATGGAAAATTGTTATTAAATAGGCACGCGGAATATTAAATAGTTAAAAATAGTTTTTGAGTGTGATTTAAAAAAGTTGTCACTGTCATATTTAGCCTCAAAAAAGACCTATAAAATTTATTTAAATGCAAGCCATGGTATCTGCAGATTTATTTGAGCAAAATTCACATAATTCACTTCAGCGACCATTAGCTGAAAGAATGCGCCCGCTTTATCTTTCTGATATGGTTGGTCACAAAAAGTATTTATCTGCAGACTCTGCACTTATAAGCCAAATCAGATCATCCAAAGTTCCTTCACTCATTCTCTGGGGACCACCAGGAGTTGGTAAAACTACTCTGGCGCGCGTAATAGCCAATGAGTTAAAAAGCCCCCTCAACGAAATTTCAGCGGTAAGCGCAGGAGTTAAAGAGGTAAAAGAGATTATAGCAAAGGCGCGTAATGACTTTTCTTTATACAGCAAACCTTCCTTACTGTTTATAGATGAAATTCATCGTTTTAATAAAGCCCAGCAGGATGCATTGTTACATGCTACAGAACAAGGAATTATCATTTTAATGGGAGCAACAACTGAAAATCCTTCTTTTGAGGTCAATGCCGCCTTAATCTCCCGTTGCACGATTATAAAACTAGATATGCTGGAAAAAATTGATCTGCTGCAGGTAATTAACAATGCGCTTAATATGGATATATTGCTAAAAAATTACAATGTTACAATAGAAGACATTGATGCATTAATAATACATGGTGCCGGCGATGCAAGAAGGACTTTAAATCTTTTGGAAGCGGCATTTTCTCTGGCGGACAAAGAGAATAAAAATGTTGTTTTAAACAAAGAAATTATCGAAAAAGCTTCTGCCGAGAAAACATTGCATTATGATAAAAGAAGTGATTATCATTACGATACGATTTCTGCTTTTATAAAAAGTGTTCGCGGTAGTGACCCGGATGCTGCGGTATATTGGCTGGCACGCATGCTGGATGCGGGCGAAGATCCAACTTTTATCGCACGGCGTCTTGTAATTTTAGCCTCTGAAGATATTGGTAATGCCGAACCATACGCTCTTTCTTTAGCTAACGCAGGTTTTGATGCTGTAAAGAAAATTGGTATGCCTGAGTCCAGGATAATATTATCTCAGGTAACAACTTACCTGGCCTCTGCTGCAAAAAGTAACGCTGCTTATTTAGCCATAGATCAGGCCTTGAACGATGTTAAAACTTTAGGAATACAGCCGGTTCCTCTGCATCTGCGTAATGCGCCCACTAAATTAATGAAAGAAATGGATTATGGAAGTAATTATAAATATGTACATGATTTTCCAAATCATTTTATAGACCAGCAATATTTACCCGATAAATTGAAAACAAAGGTATATTATCATCCAACGGATATTGGTCGCGAGAAAGTTTTAAAGGAATATTTAAAAAAGTGTTGGCCGGCAAAAAGGAATAAAAGTTGAATAACCCTGTGAAACAAGTTGTTATGAATCAGGTGGTAAATTTTAGGCTAAAGATGTTCCATAAATACGAACGCGCCTACAATTTTATTGAAGAAGTAAATAAAGTTAACAAAATATTAATAATCCTTTCTGCACATGATGAATATAGCGAAACAATTCAGCAGTTTATTAAAGAAATTGGGCGGATATTTAAAAAGGCAAGTGTTTCTACTTTTTCAAGCAGCTCACTCAGAAAAAGTGATTTGAGTTGGTTTGGGGTTCCCAATGAAAAATATTTAGATATTATTCGAGAAGAAGGTTTCGATTTAGTAATTGATGCAAACATTGAGCAGGACAAAGTATGCAGTTACCTGTGTGCACTTAGTGGGGCAAAACTCAGATTGAATTTATGTTCTGGAAATTATGATCATATTTACAATCTGCACTTTAGAAGTAATCGTGATAAACCCATACCTGATCGTTTGCAAAACATTGTTGCATACTTTAAACATTTACGCTTTAAAAACTAGGATATATATGATTAAATTATTGTTCTTATCCGTATTATTTACATTCCCAATTTTTGGGCAAACTGAAAACACAATAGAGATCGGGTCCTTTAACATCGAATGGTATCCTTGCAAAGATGATGGAGCGATGATGAAAGATTATGGTATTGATCTTAAATACCCGCCGCAAGGAAATGCAACGGATAATGAAGCTTTGTTTTCATTATTGAAGGAAGTTGATATCGAATTATTAGCTGTTCAGGAAATTGTAGATCCCGAAATGCTGGCCGCACAGGCAAAAAAATACATGGGTGAACAATTTGAATTTATTTATTCAAAATCCGGTGGATCGCAAAAAGTTGGCTTTTTATATGATTCTTCTGTACTGGAGGTAATAGGTGAACCTCAATCATACGATGAGCTTCTATTAGAAAAGGATTCAAGATTACGGCCAGCTTTCAGAGCCTATTTTAAAGCTAAAAATGGAGGATTCGATTTCCATGCAATTGTGGTGCATTTAAAAGCAAGTCCTAAAGGCTGGGACCAAAGGAAAGCTCAACTAGGTTTTCTTGAAAGTATTTTAAATAATTTGCCTGAAGAGACTAAAGAAAGCGATATTATTTTGCTGGGTGATATGAACAATGTTACCGAAGCAGGCGTGCAGGAGTTTTTACCTATGATGAAAAAGCTAAACTTTTATTGGGCCTCAGGGGAATTAAATGGAAAACCGACTAATTATTGGCAACCTGATTATAAAGTGAATAGAATACAGGCCTCAACTATAGATCATATTTTTATTTCAGCTGATGCCAAAGACGAATTTGTTGAAAATAGTACAAATGTTGCCGGATCCTGCAGTGCTGGACAAGAATCATATGTAGATAATGAAATCCCTGAATTTTATCAAAAAATTTCTGATCACTGCCCCGTTTATGCCTCTTTTGAATATGATGTTGATAATGATGAATCGCCCTATTCTATAAACAGTTTTCTGATTGTTGGGCTGGTTATACTTCTTCTAATTTTATTATAAATAGTTTCTGCTACAGAACGGTCACAGTAATTAAAGTTGAAGTACCTACATTGTTTTGGGCATCATAAGCTTTAACATAAAACGAATGAGTACCACTCCCAGCACTATTTGCATCCCAGCTAGTCGACCAACCATTTGTTCCATTTGTATCGGTATCTTCTAATATACCATCAATAAAAAATTCCGCTCTAGTTACTGCCACATTATCACTAATATCAGCAGCAACATTTATTATGCCAGATACCGTTGAATTATTTATTGGATAAGTAATTAAAATTTCCGGGGGAATATTATCAACTGTAGACATTACGGTTACATTGATCAAAGATGATGTACCCACATTGTTTTGGGCGTCATAAGCTTTAATATAAATAGAGTGTGAGCCGCTTCCGGCACTACTCGCGTCCCAACTTGTAGACCAACCATCTGCAGCGATGATATCGGTATTTTCTAATATACCATCAATAAAAAATTCCGCGCTGATCACTCCGACATTATCATAAATATCGGCAATAATATTAATTGTGCCACTTACCTGTGTATTGTTAATAGGGTATAATAATAAAATTGAAGGTGGTGTAACATCCGGCGCCTCTCCAACTATAACTGATCTTTCGGTAAAAGCAACATTTCCGGCATCATCTTCGGCAAAAGCTACAATTGAATGGGCGAGTCCATCGTTTATATCAGAAATATCGACAGCGATCTCATAAGGACGGGAGGATATATCCGCGCTTCTTTCACCTGCTATATTGGCCCATACCCTTTTTATTTTGTCATTATCATTGGCTTCGATAATAAGAGTAAAATTTTCTGTGATGACGGCATTTTGTTCGGGAGATGTAATTTGCACAACAGGCGGTGTATCATCCAGAGGATCCGGTAATTCGCATTGTATCAGGAAAAAAGTAACTAAAAAAATTGATAAAACTTTTTTAAACATCTATTTTTACTCCATAATTTTTTTTATGTTAAAATATAATATTCGTTTAAGTCAGCTAAAAAATTAGAATTTAAAGAAAGATCATCTAAATCTAAATTTTTAATTGTATTTTTACGTGATAAAAAGCATAAAAACCTAAGTTTACAAAATTGTGAGCATTTATGAGGCAAAAAATGTTACATTGCGAGAAAAGTATCATTTGAAAACTGTTTGCATTAGGAGAAAAAGTAAATGTGCAGAAATATAAAAAAACTGCGTTTTGAAGACCGCAGACCCACTGAGCGGGAGCTGCAGGATGCAGCATTACAGTTTGTCCGCAAGATAAGTGGTTATCGCAAGCCATCAAAAGGTAATCAGGCCGCATTTGAAAAAGCTGTTAATGAAATAGCGCTGGTTGGCAAAACTCTTTTTGTTGAATTAAATGCCTAATTTGAATTGATTCTCAGCAACAGACTCACTCCGCACTATGAATAGTAAAAAAAATAACAATCAAAACTAATCTGCATCATTGATTGAAATATCATCAGCAAGTTCGTCAATATCATCATCATGCCGGGGAAAATAGTCTTGTAGCTTTTTTCCTACAAGACCAATAACTTTAATAATTCCATCACTAAAGGTGTCATCATTAAAATGCTTGACCATCTCATCTTTTACATTATCCCAAAAATCCACAGCAACAACGTCATTAATTCCTTTATCCCCAAAAACAGCTAATTTTCTATCTGAGACTGCGACATAAATCAGCACGCCATTGTGTAACAAAGTTTCATTCATTTTTAATTGTTGGAAAACAATTTTTGAGCGCTCTAAAGGATCTTCGGAACATTTTGCTTCAAGGTGTAAACGGATTTCACCTGAAGTTAATTTCTCGGCGTTCTTTATAGCAGTTAAAATATCTTTCTTTTGTTTCTTATTTAAAAAATTACGCACCGACATATGTTAATAACTTTCAGTTAAATTTACGTATCACATTTTATAAAAAGAGTTTGCATAATATATGCTACCAACTGCCGCTGGCCCCGCCTCCACCGGACATTCCGCCAAAACCTCCACTGAATCCGCCTCCGCCAGATGAGCGGCTGCCCGATCCACTAAATCCCCCCCAAATAAAAGGAATGGAAGAATAGGCTTCGCGATTTTTGCTGCCAATTCCGGCGGGATTATTCCTGCTTCGAAAGCGGAAGAAAATAAAAAACAGAATCAAAATAAAATAAATTAGTCCAAAGTAATTGCCTTCTTCAGAGGGACTTTCAATTGGGATTTTATATTTACCTTCCACCGCAGGTATCAAAACCTCGAGTGCTGCTTTTAGACCCTGGAAATAATTACCATTTCTAAATTCTGGTGTTATGTATTGTCTGATTAACACCGCTGCTTGAGCATCAGTAACAACATCTTCAAGACCATAACCCACTTCAATTCGTATTTTACGGTCCTGAATAAAAGCGATTATTAATAAACCATTATCCTGTTTTTCCAGACCCGGATGCCACGTATCAAAAAGTTTAACGGCAAAGTCTTCTAAATAAAAATCCTGTGGGAGTTTATTAAAGAGGGCAATATATATTTGATTTGAGGAACGTTTTTCTAAACGGCTAAGAATATCAATAAGAAAAGCTTTTTCAGAGTCTGATAGAACACCGGCATAGTCTGAAACCCAAGACTCAGGACTTGCTGGTATATTTGCCTGACTCATTAAATTTGAACATAATATTATAATTAACAGAACAGCTAATTTTAGTTTATTCATATTGTAAATGGCACAGTTGATATCAGGCTAATACACTTTCAGAATTTTACCTCTGGAACTTTTTCACTTCCTTCTTCAGCATTAAAATAAGCTTTTTGACTAAAATTAAATATTCCAGCAATAACATTTGCAGGAAAAACTCTTACAGAACTATTATAATTTTGAACAGTTTCGTTAAACCGTCCCCGCTCAACACTAATCCGGTTCTCTGTGCCTTCCAATTGAGCTTGCAAATCAGCAAAGCGTTGATCAGCTTTTAATTCCGGGTATCTTTCAACAACAACCATTAAACGCTGCAGGGCTGAAGTAAGCTGTCCCTGAGTCTGTTGAAAGCGCGCTAGTGCATTTGGATCATTAAGCACATTACTATCGACATTAATTTGTCCACCCATTTTTGCTCTTGCATTAACAACAGCTTCCAGAGTCTCACGTTCATGGCTGGCATAGCCCTTTACCACTTCAACCAAATTAGGGATTAAATCCGCCCGCCGCTGATACACATTTTCCACTTGTGCCCACGATTGATTGACGCCCTCTTCCAGTTTTACAAAATTATTATAGTTGTTTTTAAAAAATGAATATAACAAAATGCCAATAACAACTATAATGGCTAAAGTAATAATTAACCCTTTTTTCATTTTATTACTCCGATAATTATTTTTTTGTACAATTAATTTTTGAAAATGTTTTTTTTACACGATTTAAAACCTGATGTGTAATTTAATTCGAAATTAAGAAAATAACCTAAAAATATTGGTTTAAGGCCAAAGATAATTCATATCTTGAAAAGAAAAATAAAAATGTTTCATTGATTATGAGAAGAATTTTAAACTTTGGATAAAAAAAAGGCTCTTACAAAATTACATAAGAGCCAGTTATAAATTAAATCTTTTAACTATTTATTTTTTGGCCATTGCTTTCTTTACCGCACCTACAATAGCTAAAAGGGCTCCACCACCAACACCGGCTCCGGCAACACTGCCGACAATGTTTCCTGTTTCCATTGCTGCTGCGTCACCACTTCCGGCAACACCCAACATACCCAAAATTTGTCCACCAAGACCTCCGCCTAAAATACCGACGACTGAATTCCATACAGTACCCAGGCTGAGATTTTTCATTAATCCGCCGGCTGCATTTCCACCAACGGCACCACTAATCAAGTTAATTATAAGTTCCATAAGGACCTCCTAAATGTTAATTATGTTATTAATTATTTGTAGATTTTGTTTTTTTTCTTATTGTCACAAAATTCAGTTTCTCTTCATTAATGTTTAAAGTTCATAAATCATGCCAGTTGCTCAGGGTAAGATATAATTTTAAAGTAATACACCCTAAGTGCATTAAAAACAATATTTTAAAAAAATAGTACAGGGTGTTTGATATATAATTATTTTTAAAAAATGGGCAATATAACAAACTAAGTTTTTTAAATAGGTCAAATAACTCAGCTAGGTCTTTAAATCGAAAGGCTCTGTTTAATAATTATTAGAAGGCTTTCTGTAATTCTCCATTGTTATGGCGCCAATAAGGTAACCAGCTTAGTACCATTAATTTGATTGAAATATCACTTTTTCGGGGCCGTATAATAACACTCTCCAGCTTATCGTTCATCACGTCATATTTGGCGGATGAGGCATCGATTTCCTGCTGAAAAGAGCTATCTAAATCTTTCAATTGTTGTTGTAGATAGTGCATATCTTCCTCGGCCCGTGCAACATCACCAGATTCTTTTATTGAGCGTCCGGCACTACTAATAGCTGTTCTTGTTTTACTTACAGTCGACATACTGACAGCTTTTCTCCCTAAAAAGGCCCCTAGAAGCGTTGCACCAATTGAAAGAACTGTATTGTATTTTTGCTGTTTTGCCTGTGCTTTTTCGCGTTCTACTTTTTGCTGTGATTTACGTATTTTTTCCTCTACGGTGCTCATTTTTTTTGCATATTTTATTTTTAGCTCCTTAATCCAGCTATCACGTTTTTCATGGGCCTTATCTTTAATCCGGATCCGAAAATCACCTTCGCTTTCTCCAGGGAGAGAAATTTCATTCATTAAAGGGCTTTTAAAAAGAGCCTTCTTTTGGAACCTGTATAGGTAATCATGAAAATCTTTTTTCCATTTTGTATAATTTTTTGATTGTCCGGCTGCCGACGGTAATCGATCAAATATGGCATTGTGTTCATACTGAGACTCCAGTTCGGATTCATCAATGTCCATTAATTCAGCTGTTTCCCAATTTACCACGATGACTCCATCATTTATGGGAGTAATAAAAAAAGCATGGCTGGATTCTTCAATATTCAATTTACGGTCAGAGAAAAGAACCGAGGCAAAACCACCAAGAAAAGGTTTATAAATCAAAGAACTTGCTGCAGGCTGGGCTCCGCGTACAGGTAAAAAGAGTTGGGTTATACCTCCAGCTAATGAGGGTTTCGTTTGTTGTGTTGAACTAACTATTGTTGCCTGTTTAATTTGATCGGTTTCATTTTTTTTGACCAACTGCTTGATTTGATTGCGGGTCATTGGTCCACATAAATAAGACATGGCCCAGCGACTATGAAAAACGACCGGATTATCTTCATGAACATTATGCATCAAAAAACAGCGTTTGTCTAATCCGGATAATAATTCTGACATTGCTTTGCGATCAAATTTGCCCGAGCCAGCTATAGACGCACCTGCTAAACCATCAAGTACCCGATCACGATCGCGATCCGTTTGCAGACGTCCAATAAGCCACGTCCCGGTATTCGATAATCCCTTATAGTCAAGATCAACGGGATTTTGTGTTGCCATTACGACTCCTACGCCATATGCACGGGCTTGCTTCAGAAGGGTAAGTAGTGGTTTTTTTGTCGGTGGATTTGCTAAAGGAGGCATATAGCCGAACAATTCATCGATGTAAAGCAATGCACGAAGACTGCCTGTGCCTGTCTGCGTCCGCATCCAACTGATAAATTGATTTAATAACAAAGACATAAAGAACATACGTTCTGCATCTGATAAGTGGGCTATATAAAAAATTGTTATACGAGGTTTTCCATTTTCGGTGTATAAAAGGTTTTTTATATCAAGCGCATCGCCTTGCATCCAGGCTTTAAAAGCAGGAGAGGCTATGAGGTTATTTAATTTCATAGCGAGCCCCAAGCGCTCTTTTGCGGGATAAAACGAATTTATGTCAAAAACACCAATTTTGTGGAAAGGTGGTTCCTGCAACGATTGAATAATATCAGCCAGGCTGAGATCACGATCCTCGATCCAGAAATGATTGAGAATATTCGATAGCAATATATACTCACGGCTTTGCACAGGATCTGCATCAATTCCAAGTAAGCCAAGTAAACTTGTTACCGTTGAACTTATACGTTCCTGAAAAGTATCGGGATCGTTTTTGACTTTATCAGATGGAGCAGTAAAAGATTTTAAAATGTTAACCGATAACCCTGCGGTGCTGCCAGGTGTATAAATCGAAAAATCTGCACTCTCTTTTAAAAGCTTAATACGCTCGGGAGTTTCACCCCAACTCTCAAGACCATTTTTCCACATTGATGCTTGTTTTTGTGAGAAATCTTCTGCTGAAAGATTATGTTTTGCAGCCTCTCTCTCATCAATCCATGGCCTAAAATCTTCAGCAAGAAGATCAGGAAAAGTTAAAAGAAGATTCGTCATATCACCTTTAGGATCAATTATAATGGCAGGTATCGAATCAATTGCCGCCTCTTCGAGTAATGAAATGCATAAACCTGTTTTGCCACTTCCGGTCATTCCAAGGCTGACGGCATGTGTGGTTAGATCTTTGGAATCATACAACAGTAAATCATCAAGGATTTTTTTCTGACCGATATCGTATTTTTTCCCAAGATAAAATGAGCCTAATTTTTCAAAATTTTCCATATTTTCACCAGGATTTGTAACTATCTGTTAGTATAATTACTGATTCTCTATGAACAAATTATTTATTAATTTTTTTACATGAAAGAATACGACAGCCCGGCACCAAGCGTTTGCTTTAACTGCCTTTTTGGTGAAATATCTCTGTCATAAAATAGTTTAAAATTAAAAGTAACTTTAATGTAATCAGAAACTTTTGCTGCAAACACATTGTCCCAATTTACATCCACTTCATTTATGGCATTAAGTGTTGAAAATAATTCCAGTTTTGAAGTATATAAAATAGATTCACTTAGTTGCATATTTAAATCAGTAACAGATTCAGCACCAAGCTCGACACGGTTTTTTTCTCCATTGGAATAAATTTCTGCATGTTTATTAGTTATTGTTTCTTTTAAAGCTGCACCTGCCCGTGTTTTGATTATTTCGTTTGGTTTATAACCAACCCCGATACTTTGTGTAAAATATGCCGGATCAAAAATGTCTGAAATAGCTGTTTTACTATCTGTAGTGTAAGCATAACCTTTAACAAATTGTGTTTGTGCAGTTGCAGCAGCATATGGATTTAGGTAGTCATTCAATTTGTATGTATAAACACTTTCCAGTTTAATTTCATCAGCTGCTTTTCTGGATCCTATATCTCCTACTTTGGCCTGACCAAAAGATAATTTGGCGGAATTAGCCCAGTTGAAGTCTTGCTGATCGTTGGTAAAATTCCCGCTGAAATCAAGCTGCCAGGCCCATGAATTTTCCCCACCTGCTGCCCAGTTTTCAAAAGAGTTTTGTGTAAAATTCAAGTTACCGATTACTAAATTCTGCCAGCCATAAACGGGTTCTTTTTTTTCATCTTCCTGGGCAGAAAGAATAAGGCTGTAAGTAAATACAATACTAATGATAATAATTAATTTATGTGAAAATTTCATTTTGTTTTTCCTTTTTAATTTTATGAGATAAAAAATCCCAGTTAGAATAAGGGATGTTATTATGATTTTTCCTGAAACTTATAGCCAGATAAAAAACTAACTATCCGGAAGAGTTTATATTATCCGGATAGTTAGATTATTATTAGTAAAAAATTGTATTGAAAGCTTACCCTGTTTAGTATTTTATTTTGAACGGTAAGTTTTCAAAGACCAGCATAACCCAGGAATTAAGAAATTACAGTTTTGGAATGCGGATACGCTGACCGGGATAAATAAGATTGGCATCTTTAATCACTTCACGATTTGCTTCAAAAAGTGCCGGGTATTTCATGGCATCACCATAATACACCTTAGCGATTTTTGAAAGGGAATCACCTTTAACGATTGTGTAATAAACTGTTTCTTCTTTAACAGGTGCCGGAGGTGCCTCTAAATTATCTCCATCAACTTTGTCAACTCCTTTTACATTACCGGCGATCAGAATTGTCTTTTCTTTGCTGGCCTGCGAAGCACATTGGCCTGAAAGAGTAGCCGTTCCATCATCAAATTCCACTTCCAGATTCGTTACACTTCCTGGTAATTCTTTTTCAACAAGTTCCTTAATATTTTCTGCTTCATCTCCTCCGCCAAAAATACTGGCACCTGCATCTTTTAAAAAATCTATAAAACCCATTTTTACTTCTCCTTATTTTTGAAATTTTAAATAATAAAGTCTTGTTTCCGTAATACTAAACAAGACTTTATACACTGTTTCTTAATATGTTACCATTGGATCTAATTTTTTTGCGTGCTCTACCCAGCCTTTTACAGTAGAAAGACCTGGAAGTTGACGCACAAGCGCACGACCTGCAGAATTAACTTCTTTCATTTTTTCGTGCAGATTTTCGGCATTACGGTTACGTAATTCTTTAACCGTATCGACACCGGCTTTTTCCAACAATTCAGCATATTCGCTGCCAACGCCGTTTACACGAAAAAGGTCTGCCATGTTCACCCATTTAAGGATGGAGCTTTCTTCAAGACCGCTTTTATCAGCAAGTGCTTTTCTTCCTGATTTTGTGCAGCCGGCCTTTAAAAGGGCGTAAACGCTTCTAACATTAGCATTTTGCAGCTTCTCTGCGAATTTTGGTCCAATACCCTCTATTTCGCTAATTTTATAGTTAGCCATTGTGTATCTCCTTTATTAATGATGGTGTTTAAATAATTTATTTACCTAGCATTAATCAATTGTAGTGCCAAAAGATTGTGAAGTATTTTCCTGCTTAAAATCTGTTTCTAAAAAACGCTGCTATAGTGTTGTTTTTATATAGTTTAAAGAATCTTGACTACCTTTCAATGCGCGATATTGAGCTTTTTTAAAGGCTTTCAATTCTTTAAAAAATGAGTGATATAACTTATTTTATAAATTTTATTACTGAAATTGACTTACTAGGAAAATAGAATTATGGAAAAAAAGAAGATAATTATAATGAGGTCTAAGGAATAAAGCGGATTAAAAATTATTAATCCGCTTTTTATTAGTTTTTTAAGTTTATTTAATTCGAATAAACAAATCAGGAAGATAATTGTGATGTACAATTTGGGCAGCGAGTAGCCTTAATTGAAATCTGAGTTACGCAATGCGGACATTCTTTTGATGTCGGTTCAGCTGGTGCTTCCACTTCTTTTTTCTTTAGTTTGTTCATTTGCTTTACGACCATAAAAATGGCAAAGGCAATAATCAGAAAATCTAACACAGTGTTAACAAAAACACCGTAACTCATTATCGCAGCGCCTGCTTCCTTTGCCAGTGCTATAGTTTCATATCCCTTTCCAGATAAATCAATAAAGAGATTTGAAAAATCGACATTGCCCATCAATAATCCAATGGGCGGCATAATAATATCCTTAACCAATGAACTTATAATTTTCCCAAATGCGGCGCCGATAATGA
Source organism: Calditrichota bacterium (assembly GCA_963723365.1). Taxonomy (GTDB): domain Bacteria; phylum Calditrichota; class Calditrichia; order Calditrichales; family J004; genus CAVRRG01. The sequence goes on from CAVRRG010000076.1 coordinate 16,464, forward strand.
TACCAACAGCCATATCCACTACATTACCACGCATGGCAAATTCTTTAAAATCCTTGAACATAATTCCTCCTTAAAATAAAATTGTTTTTAAAATTAGTCTGCTTTTTAATCAACCACTAGACGCTATTCTTTTCAATCCCTAACATCTTGTTTTTATGTTGATGAAGTGTTTTTTATCTATTATAACACAGGGAAGGCAAGCTTCAGATTTACTTTATATTGAGTGATTTTCCCTTCTTTAACAGAAGCCATATGTTTGGTTATTTCAAATCCGGTAATTCCTTTTACAGATTTTGAAGCTTTTTTCAAAGCCTGTGAAATAGCATCTTCAAAGCTTTTGGATGAAATTCCAATAATTTCAATTACTTTTACTGCACCGTCGGTTATGTAAGACATAGTTTGTCCCTTTCATTTTGTGTATGGATTAATTAATTAGTTTGTTTGCTGCAATTTTTTGCAATTTTTGAATTCTTTCATTTACAGGCGGATGTGATGCAAACATCCTTCCTAAACCACCAAGAAGTGGGTTTACGATAAACATATGAGAATGTGCGGGATTTCCGTTCTTAAGCGGGATTTGTGAAGATCCATTATGCAGCTTTCGCAAAGCGGAAGCTAAAGCTAATGGTTTGCCACTAATTTCAGCACCGCCTTTATCTGCCAAAAATTCGCGTGACCTCGAGATGGCCATTTTTACAATCATAGCCGCCATTGGTGCAATGATCATAATAAGTATCATTATTAAGGGATTTGACCTTGCACTTCCCCGGGAACCCATCACAGAAAATTGTGAAATCATTGTTATTGCTCCCGCCAGGGTCGCTGCAATTGTCCCGGTGAGCATATCGCGATTTCTAACATGTGCCAGTTCGTGTGCCATAACTCCACAAATTTCATCATCATCTAAAATATTAAGGATGCCCTGAGTTGCGGCAACCGCAGCATTTTTAGGATTTCTGCCCGTTGCAAAGGCATTTGGTGAGTTTTGGGGAATGATATAAACTTTCGGCATGGGTAAACCATATTCGGGAATAAGAGACGCAACAGCTCGGTACAACCTATCATCGGGGGAGTTTACCTCCTGCGCCTGGTATTTCTTTAACACCATTTTCGCAGAAAACCAATAAGCGAAAAAATTTGTGCCGGCAGCAAACAGAAACGCTATTATTGCTCCTTGTTCCCCACCAATAAATCCGCCAATAGCTACAAAAAGGACGGTAAGCACTGTCATTAAAAAAATGGTTTTGAAATTACTAAGCAAGCAATTTATCTCCAGCTTTATTGTTCTTAATTATTTATATCCCTAAAATTAGGAAACCATTGGTATCTTTTTTGATCAAACTGTATGCCATTTTCATTATAAAAATCCTTAAACTATTGTTTATATAAAAGTTGGATAGTTTTGGATACGATGTGTTTCTATTCCACAATAATTAAATATGGCATTTGACCTAAAGTAATAAGGCAAATAAGCAGTTTTGTTTACTATTTTTTGGGGTTATTACCTTTTTTCTTTTCAAGTAGGCCCATTTTCGTCCAGGAAAATATATGATTACAATTTTTACAAACAGCAAAATTTCCAATCAACATATCAGGACTAATGGTTAATGTTTTTAAACAATTCGGACATTTAATTTTCATGACTCCCCTTAGTTTGTTCTATTACAAAACATTTGCCAAAATAGTTTTAGAATTGATTATTTATAGTTAAGGCTATTAATTACAATAACTTAAGGTGAATTAAATTAAAGGGGATAAACTTAGGGTTATTAGAAGTGACGAGGGATATGCCTCAGAACTTGGCGCATTTGCCTCAGCAATACTACTGTGGTTTGAATTTATTCAGACGATAGCAGAAGGTATCACGTGAAAGTCTAAGCAATTTTGCAGCCTTGCTTTTATTCCCATTAGAATTTTCTAATGCAGAAAATATAAGTTGTCGTTCAACCTCATCCATCGAGATCCCTTCGGGCGGGATTTGCCATTTTGATTGTCTGTTTTCTTTAAGATCTGTCTGTAGAATAAGATCATCTACTTCAACCGTATCAGTTTCAATAAAAATCATTGCCCTTTCAATGACGTTGCTTAATTCTCTGACATTACCGGGCCAATAGTACGAAAGTAATTTTTGTTCAGCATGCGTACTTAAACTTTTCACATGTTTTTTGAATTCAATATTAAAAATATTGATAAAATGATTAGCAATTAGAATAATATCCGTTCCCAAATCTCTTAATGGCGGCAGATTTAGGGTAACGACCTTTAAACGGTATAAAAGATCTTCCCTGAATTCAGCGTTTTCAATCATTTTATTTAAATCTCTATTTGTGGCTGTAATAAGCCGCACGCTGATATCTTTTTCTTTATTACTTCCTAGAGGCCGGAATTTTCGGGTTTCCAGAAAAGTCAGCAGTTTCGCCTGCAGTTTTAATGGCAATTCCCCGATTTCATCAAGAAAAAGGGTTCCGCCATGTGCTTCTTCAAGCAAACCCTTGCGACTTTCTAATGCCCCGGTAAAGGCTCCTTTTTCATATCCGAATAATTCAGATTCCAGTAAAGATTCTGGTATGGCGGCACAATTTATCTCAACAAAAGGACTTTTGGGGTCTTTAGATGAATAATGGATTATTTTTGCGACAAGGCTTTTTCCAGTTCCGCTTTCTCCTAGAAGCAAAACAGTTGCAGTTGCCACTGTGGCTATTTTTTCTATTTTTTTTCTGATATTTAAGATGGGATCAGAAGCTCCAAGAATACTTGCCGATAAGAACTCGTTACTTGAAATTAAGTAACTTTCCAAAAGGCGAATATCATTTTTTTGCTGTGCGATATACTGTTTCTGAAGCGCGTTCTCAGTTACGTCTTCAACAATACACAAAATGGGTTCGGCAGGATTTTTAAAACCAATAAAGAATAAATTAAAATATAGCGGGCTATTGCTGTCATCTCTTCTTGTTAAAAATTTCAATTCAAAATGTTTAACTCTTCCGGAAATTATTTTTTGAAGTGTATCTTCCAGCCCAACCGTTTCCGGAATGAGATCATAGATAGCCTTTTCGGAGGAATGTGCTCCATTTAAAAATAAATCCTGAAAATTTGTATTTGCAAAAACGACTTTTAATTTTGGGGATAATCGTGCTAAACCAAGCTTGAAATTCTTTAAGATGTCTTCGTAAAATTCATTGTTCATTTGTGCTTACCAGCAAATCTGATATTTTCTGAAATGCATTTTCAACATTCAGACCACTTTTTGCGCTCGTTAAAAATAAATCGCAGTTATTTCTTATTGAAATAGTTTGTAGCGTGTCAATTTTTTTATTTGAATCCTCAACCAAATCTTTTTTATTACCGGCAATTACGCATTCACCATCCGGGTTAACCTTCTTAAAATATTCATGTATATCAGTAATTTTATCCAGTGTTTCCATCCTGGTTAAATCAGAAACGATGATTGCAGCAGCAGCACCTGTGTAATAACTTTTTAAGTTATCAGTACCTTCAAATCCTTCCGTATCCCAAATAACAAAATTATGTTGAATAAGATTTCCCGTTTCCAGTAAGCAGGGTTTCATTATTTTTTGTGAAATATTGACACCGATTGTAGATAAATAATCATCACTAAAAACGTTATGTACAAATCGTTTTATAAGGCTTGTTTTCCCAACACCGAACAGACCAAGTATGCATATCTTTTTTTTAACGATTATGGCTTCATTCATGTATTAATACATATATTTTATTATTTAAAAGAAAAACTAACTCGCTTGTAATTTTTATTGATATTATTCTGTTTCTCATTTACTGCATTGGGCTGGCTTTTTACTAAAACAGAAATTTTTTGAATAGGAAGACCGTATATAACGAACTGCTGTTTTACATTATCTGCGCGTAATCTTGCCAGTTTTTTGTTTACGTTAGCCGGACCTTCAATATCCATATGACCAGAAATAAAAAGTGTATCAAAAGTAACAAACTCGAGTATCCTGTTAACTTTCTCAATTTTTGCCAGATTTTCAGCTATAAGAACTGACTGCCCTGCGTCAAAATATAAAATAGTATTTTCTATTTCATTTAAATTGGATTGTGTTTCGTTTTTTATTTTAAGGTTATTTATAACAACAGGAAATTCTGAGATATTTGAAATTGCCGCAGCACTTAACAGCCTATCTTCTTCCGATGATACAGAGCCTTCTAAAAATAATTTTGAATCATCAATTATAAAGTGGATATCTGTTTGCCCTTCAGCAAATATTGCGGGGAATAATGTTTTAACTTTCCCAATGAGAACCTCTGCATCAAAATCTGAATGGGTGACCTGGATCTGATTTTGCACATGTGTTATTTCAGGTTGTTGTGAAATAAGCTTTTCAATTTCATTTCGGCTTTGCCAATTTGATACTGTTCCTGTTAATGAAACAGCAGTGCCATCAAGCTCAAATAATACATTTTCTGCTTTGATTATAGAATTGTTTTCAAATAATTCATGCAGTTGTTCACTAATTCTGTTCTCTTCAATCCAAGCCGGTAGTGTGAAAATTGAAAAATAAATTAAAAAGATAAATAAAATTAACAGGAGAACAGATTTTAAACCTTTTAAAGATTGTCCTTTTGAAGTCTGAGGACGATGTGGGTCTATTGCCTTGTTATGATTTATGAATGTATCTAATACGTTTTTTACATCTTGGAAAGAAGACATATCTCCATCAAAATTACGCAGTTTTTGAAAATATTTTTTGTGTAAATCGTTTTCAAGAGTGCTGATTTTACCTTTCAATTCAAATGGAAAAATTCCCGTTAAAACAACAGCAAGATAGGCAGTGCGCCCGTTTTCAATCAGAATCTGAAAATCACCATATTGTATTTCGCTCAGTTCCTGGTTCTCGTTTTCACTAAAGGCCGTTTTGGCAAAATCTCTGATAGCTGTAAGCATGCCCCCGATAATATCTGTATCATTTTGGTTTACATCCTGATCGCTGGCATGTGCAATTAAAATACCTGTATCTTTATGAATGTAAAAAATTTGACTTATTTGATATACTTGGGCTGCTTGTTTTAGAAGGAGGCTGGCATTATCAGTTCCAGTGAACTTTGATTTGATCTTTGCCAGCAATAATTCAAAACTCATAGCATGTTCTATCTGGCTGTTAACCGACTGAATTAAGTTTTTCATTGCTTCGGTAATAGATTTTCTTATGAGCTGGCCAATGACCGGGTGAAGAGCATCAACTATATCTTCGCGTGCAGTTTCAATTTGTTTTTTTATAGCAACCCCCATTACTGGCGCAAGGGCGTTGGCTAGTTCTTGCGTTGCTTCGTTTGCCTTTTGGGAAATTAAATTGAGAATTACAGGGTTGAGGGTTTTTATAAGCCAGTTTTCGTTTTGCCATTGCAAACTAAATGCATCCAATTTGCTTTCTAACTGGGAAATTGAGTGTATATTATCGGCAAGTAAAATCTGTTTTAGTTGATTAAGAGGGCTTGCTTTTTCAGCCATTTTTTTATTTTGAATTATTCCTGAGTTTATTTGCTAATTCCATTAAAATATCACCAAGCTCGTTTCGATCCGCTTTTTGACTATTCACATTTTTTAATTCTTTTTCAATCACTTTAAATTTATTTTCAAAAGCTGTGGAAAGATCAGCAGCGGCCTCTTTAATTGATTCTTTGAGGTTCTTATTCATTTCATTGTTATTGTCTTTTGTTTTTTTTAAGAATAAATCTAAAGATTGGGATGACTCGCGTAATTGATTTTTTAGATCCACAATCGATTGTTCAATCTCAGAAAATCGAGTATCAAATTTTTTGACTTGATTTCCTAGGATTAGTTGTCTGACCAGATCGATATCGTTTGATTCTTTTTCACTACTCATTCATTTTTCCTCTTGTTTAAAAGTTATCTAAAAATTTTAGAGCAAACCGTATAGAATGTAAACAAAAAATTTAAAAAAAAAAACATCCTTATATACTAATTCTAATAACAGTAAAATATGATTGCATCTATTTTACATATGGCCTGCAGACTACAATATATAAATTGAAGCTGAAATACAAAAAAAGCTGCGCTGCAATATATTTAGGACATAAAACCAAAACAACATTTGAGTCCAGGATCAATGGTTTATTAAACCTTTAAGAACAAAGCAGGCTGCTTTTTAAAAAAGCGTTACAAAAAAAAGGACGGTAGAAACTTTTTGATTGAATTAAATCTTTAAATAGATTTAATCATCCTCAACAGAGACAGCCGTTCCATAAGCAATAATTTCTGCAGCCATTCCTGCAACAAGGCTTGTGGCAAACTTAACATCAACTACCGCGTTTCCGCCCAGTGTTTTTGCTTCACCAAGCATTCTATCAACAGCTTGCTGGCGAGATTCAGCTAATAACTTGGTATATTCTTCTATCTCCCCACCAATAATGTTCTTTAAACCTGCCAATATATCTCGGCCCAGGTGCCGGGCGCGGACAGCGTTACCTTTTACTAATCCATGGGTTTTTGTTATCTTTTTTCCTGCTATCTTGGAAGAAGTAATATAAATCATCGTATAATGTCCTTATATTTGTCTGTTTTTCTCAAAGTTAGTTTTTCCCGAATTACAGATACAATTAATACTGCGCTTCCCAAAAAGAAGGCTGATAATCCTATCTTTTGTGTTATAGGGATACCAGGATTACCTAAAAATTCCTGTATAGCATAAAAACCTCCAGTTGCTATAAGGATAATTAATCCTATTGAAAAAATAATCCAGCCAAATTTTCTTTCAAGCCGGTTATATATATTACCCCAATAGTGATCCCATTTTTCCTGTTCTGGTAATTTCATTTGAATACCTCCGGTTAATTGATTCAATTTTGAAAATTCTTCCCATTCACTTTTACATTGAAGGTCGGTTTCGACAAAATGCCTAAATTCAATTTCTTCCTCACTGTTAAGTTCAGCGTCAACAGCTTTCATTAACAGATTTTGGAAGCGTTCTTTTTCTTGTGCTGTCATAATGCTAAAACCTCCTCTATCATTGCTTTTAGAGCCCTGCGCGCATGGTACAATCGTGACATTACAGTGCCCTGCGGTATTTCCAGTAATTCAGCAATCTCCTTATAGCTCATTTCTTTAAATTCCTTTAAGATTATTATTTCCCGTGCTTCCACAGATAATTTGCCTATTGCTGTCCATATTATTTTATATGTCTCCCTTTGTTCATTCAATTCTATGGGTGTAAGGTTCTCTGATAATAAATTATCCAGTTCAACAGCTTCATAGTTAAATACAGTTTTTTTATCTCTTAGAAAATTGAGACACAACCTTTTAAGAATTTGGTAAAACCAGTTGAAAAAAGATCTGGAAGGGTCAAAAGTTCTTATCTTTAAATAGGCCTTTATAAAGGCCTCCTGCGATAAATCGTAAGCATCGTCAATAGTTCCTACATAACCCAGTGCAATAGAATACGCCCTTTCTTTATAATGATTAACAAGAAAACCATACGCTTGCTTATCTCCTTTTTGAATCTTATCTAATAATCGATCTTCGTTCGTTAACATTTCATTTTCCGTATGCTTCTAATAGATATACACATTAAATTTAGCTTTATTCAAAAAAATTATTTTTTATTTTCATTTGAATTAACGATTATCAAAGCAGTATGATAATAATTAGCGATACAATAGAATATACGGAAAAAGTTTTAGAGCAAAAACTTGACTGGCAGCAGCAAAAAAATTTTAAACTACCTCCCGTTATTAATAAGCTATGCAAAAGGTTTTTTAAAGGCGGAAAAGTATTTGTTAGCAATAAAATCTCGTCGGCATTATGTAAATTTACATTTATTGTAAAACACGCTTCTCAATCTCAATTTACTATTTTGATGGAAGTCTTAAGAGATAATAATTTTTCCGAGGGTATACTTTGCCTGGCAGAATCTGGTACAAATTTTAAAGGGTACAGAAATCGAAAATGGCAAACCCTGGCAGGTAATTTACATTTATCTTTGTTTCTTAACCCGAATTGTAAAATTGATAATTTTAATATTGGATTTACTATTCTCGCTACCGTCTCGGTTGTTGAAGCATTGAATGTAATAGATGATTTGAAGGGTAAATCAGCCATAAAATGGGTTAACGATATTTTTATAAAAGACAGTAAAATTTCCGGTGTATTAACACAAACACAAACCACAGGAGACAGGGTAACGGGTGTTTTCCTGGGGATAGGACTGAATGTGGAAGTAACTCCAAAAATATCCAAAGACTTGATAGTACCCAAAGCAGCCTGCTTGCGGGATTTTAACAAAGACAGCTCTGTCTGCAGGCAAAGTATTGTATTACATAACTTGCTTGACAAATTAGAAAGCAACTATCAGAAATTACTTCAAAACCGATTATTAGATTTGCTGGATTTGTATCGTGATAATTCCCTGGTAATTGGCAGAAATGTAAAAATATATTCAGACCCTGTTGAGGGGAAATCAGAATTTGTCACAGAAGGCAAAGTTAATTTTATTGGAGAAAACCTTGAATTACACCTTGAAAATAGCACAAAACCAATTACAAAGGGACGCATTGTCCTGACTGGTTAATAACTATCCTTTTTGATATAAAAAAGACAGCTTATTCTGGTTGTTAATACAATTTTAAGTTTGTAGATTATAACTCTTATTCCATTGTAAAAGAAGGATAATTATGGAATCATTTGAAATTGTTTATATAAGTATTTCATCACTTTTAACAGTATTTACACTCCTTTCGGGATTGGCAGTTTTAATGCTGCTCATTATTAGGATATTTCCTGAGAATAAATTGGACGAAGACCAGGCAGTGTATTCTGCTATTGCGTCTGCATATTCTAAAATGTACCCCGGAGCTAAAATTACAAGAATCGAGGAAGCAAAATGATTTACACCAAACAACCTAAAGAAATAAAGGTGATGTTTACACCATTTAGAGATGGATTACAAAGTAGTTTTGGAGGAAAAGTCCGCATAAACGATATCCTTCCGGCAATGGAAGCATCGGTTCATGCTGGTTTTCGTCATTTTGAATTTGGTGGCGGAGCGCGTTATCAGGCACCGTATTTTTATCTTGGTGAAAATCCCTTTGAAGACATGGCTAAAATGAGAGATGTCGTCGGTCCGGGGGTTGATCTGCAAATTTTAACCCGTTCTGTTTCCGGTGTTACTTTAACAACTCAATCAATAGAAGGCTTAAACCTGCAGGCCAAGTTGATGAAAGAATACGGCACTACCTACGACCGCAATTTTGATTATATGAATGATGTGGACAATCCTGATTAAAACGGGTAAACCAATTGTTGATTCCGGTATGCATCACCAGGTCATGTATTGCTATTATGGGTCTGCCTTTTAAATCGGACAAAGTTCATACTGCCGAATTTTATATTGGAATTGGCAAAAAAACTACTGGAAAGCGGTATGCAGATTGACAGTATTTGTCTTAAAGATGCCAGCGGCACTACTGACCCCAAAACAATTTATGATACCGCTAGTTGGATCTTAAAAAGATTATGCCGCCGGAAATGCCATTCTGGCAGCACACACATGATACTGCCAGTATGGCTGTTGCCTGTTATATGGCAGGTATTGCAGGCGGTGCGGATGGTGTTGATCTATCTATACGACCAATGGCCAGCGGTACCGTCCAGCCGGATATCCGCTCCTTGGATCATGCCTTAAAGGGAACAGGCTATTCACTGGATGTGGATGTTAGCTAAAATTCATGAAATTGAAAATATTCTTAATGAAGGTTTAAAAGAGTATAATTTTAACCCAACAACTACTACCGCAGATGCCCGTGTTCTTGGTTTTCCAATGCCGGGTGGCGCTATTGGGCCCAATGTTCATATGATGGTAAAAGCCGGCATTCTTGAACAAATATAGTGATGTGCTAGCGGAATTTCCTGTTGTTGTGGAAGCCGGCGGAGCCTGGACAAGTGTTACCCCGGGTAGCCAGCAATACTGGCTGCAGGCCTTTAATAATGTAATGTATGGTCGCTGGAAAAAAATTGGAAGCCGGTTATGGGCGTGCGGTGTTAGGATATTTTGGAAAGACTCCTTTACCTCCGGATCCAAAAGTAATTGAAGCGGCATCCAAACAACTTAATCTGCCTGTTTTTGATGGTGATCCGTTGCAAGCAGCTCCTAAAAATATTGGTCCCGCGCAGGAAGCACTAAAAGAAAGAGGATTGGAAGTTAATGATGTTAATACTTTTTTGGTAATGGCCTCAATGGTACCCGGTAAAAAAATGGAAGTTAATGAAGGAATTCGCTTTTTAACAGGAAAAGGTAAAATTGATATCCCATTAAAGAAAAAAGAGGAGCCTGAAAAAACACAACAGGCCGTTCCGTCTTCTGCAGCACCTGTTATCACAGGTCCATTTACAACAAGGTGTACGGTTGAGGAGAATGGAAAATCACGCATTTTTAATGTTACTGTAGAAACTATGGTTAATGGTAATTCCGGGAAAAAGACACAATCCCACCCTGTTGCAAAGAAGGCATCAGGCAGGCCAATTTTTTCTACATTTGCCGGCAAAGTGGATGTTGTGGATATCCTGGCAAAGGAAGGTGATACAGTCACTAAAGGTCAGGTTGTTGCCCAGGTCGAAGCAATGAAAGCCAAACATGATATAAAATCACAGGAAGAAGGTATTGTAAGCGCTGTTTTAATTGAAATTGGCGATGAAATAGATTCTTCGCAACCAATGATGACTATTGAATAAAGGCTTTAAAAATGGAAACATTATTTGATTTATTCGGCCAATCTGGTTTTGCCCAGATGGATTGGAGCAATTGGGTTATGTTCGCAATCTGTGGGGTATTATTTTATCTGGCAGTCACAAAAGAATACGAACCCCTTCTTTTAATTCCAATTGGATTCGGCATTTTAGTCGCTAATTTGCCTTTAGCTGAGATGAGTTCCAATGATGATGGAATTATCGGTTTAATTTACGATTCGGGAATAAAAACAGAACTCCTGCCACCTATTATCTTTCTTGGGGTAGGAGTTTTAACAGATTTCCGGCCTCTTCTGGGCAGACCACTTACTTTTCTGTTAGGAGCTGCTGCCCAATTGGGGATATTTGTGGCGGCTATAGGTGCGGTTTATCTTTTTGGGTTTACGTTGAAAGAAGCAGCGGTTATTGGAATTATTGGCGGAGCTGATGGACCGACATCCATTTTCCTGGCCAGCAAAATGGCGCCGCATCTTTTGGGGCCGGTAGCCCTGGCAGCTTATAGTTATATGTCATTGGTTCCCATTATACAGCCACCGATTCTCAGAATGCTAACAACCAGAAAAGAACGTGAAATAGATATGCCACAGGCCCGTGCAGTTTCGAAAACCGCAGTGATAATTTTTCCAATTATTACCGGAACTGTTGCATCATTGGCAATTCCATCCAGTGCGCCTCTTGTTGGCATGCTGATGTTTGGAAATCTAATCCGTGAAAGCGGTGTAACGGAGCGTCTAAAAAAGACTGCCGGTGGTCCAATGATTGATATCGTTACAATCTTTTTGGGGTTGGCAGTTGGCGCAACGATGCAGGGTGATAAATTTTTAACTGCGCAAACTTTAATGATTCTTGTATTGGGTGCATTTGCATTTGCATTTAGTACAATGGGAGGCATCCTTTTTGCAAAGTTTCTTAATTTATTCTTACCTCATAAAATAAATCCCTGTATTGGAGCAGCTGGTGTTTCTGCTGTACCAATGGCGGCGCGGGTAGTTCAGACTTTTGTATCCCAGCAAACAAATGGCAGGGTAAATCCGTTGATGGCAGCTATGGGGCCTAACGTGGCCGGAGTAATCGGCTCAGCAGTTGCTGCCGGTGTATTTTTAACTCTTTTACAATAGTATATATGTTTAGATATAAATCTTTGGATCTATGATTAAGGAGCAAAGTATGATTGAAGTTACATTTACCTATGATTTTCAACGTGGAATTGACGAAAAGGCCTATGCGAAACTTGCCAGGCAAGCATCTGCGATAATGGCAAAGGCAGATGGATTTATAGAATTCAGAGCAAACCGCAATATGGTTGGTTCCCCTCATGTGCGCCGAACTTCGTGCTGGAAGACTCTGGCACATTGGGCAGCATTAGCGCAACAACCGGAGTTTCAAAAGATAACTGAAGAATTTAGATATTATGTAAGAAATCTTCATGTCAATTTTTGGGGACCTTCTCCTATATTACCAGATCCGATTAAACCAGATCTGTAAGACTATTCGGTAATATTATTATTTACTAATTTTGCGGGTTGTTATTTTCGCTCTCTTGGAAACCTGAAAATGAGTCATGATTATTTGTAATTCTAAAAAAATGGCTGTTCTTTTTTTTTGACTTTAGACACCCTCCAATCTACATTATTTATGTCCCATAAACCGATGGAATCAATATGAAACGTATGCTTTTTTTTATTTGCCTGTTGACAGGTTCATTTCTTTTTGCTTCTGATGATGTACACAGAATTATTATCGATGGCGTTATTAATCCAATTGCAACGGAATATATTGAAAAAGCCATTGAACGGGCTGAGGATCAAAATGCGCAACTACTGATTATTGAAATGGATACTCCTGGTGGTTTAATGGAATCGATGCACAATATCATGAAAGCTATGCAGAACTCCAAGGTTCCTATTGCTGTTTATGTTGCACCGAGTGGTTCGCGCGCCGGATCAGCCGGTGTTTATATAACGTACGCTGCCCATGTTGCGGCTATGGCCCCGGGGACAAATATAGGATCAGCCCATCCCGTTTTTGGAGGTGCTGATAACAAGATGGATTCCTCTACAACCGATTTAATGATGGATAAAGTTACAAATGATGCTATTGCTAAAATAAAATCTGTTGCGGAAAAATATGGTCGCAATGCAGATTGGGCTGAAAAAGCGGTTCGTGAAAGTGCTAATATCACTGAGATTGAAGCATTAGAATTAAATGTAATTGATTATATTGCTCCCTCAACAGATTCTCTGTTAGCATTAATTGATGGAAAAATTGTAAATCTTGAAAACGGTGTTGAAAGAACCCTGAAAACAAAAGATGCTACTATAATTACCCATCAAATGACCTGGCGCCAAAAAATGTTTGATACCATATTAAATCCAAATGTAGCTGCCGTGTTATTAACGATTGGAGTGGCCGGAATTATGCTGGAATTGTACAGCCCGGGAACAATAGTCCCTGGTGTTGCAGGCAGTATCTGCCTTATCCTGGCCTGGTATGCAATGGATGTTTTGCCCTTGAACTATGCAGGATTTTCATTAATAATTATTGCACTAATAATGTTTATTCTTGAAATAAAAGTACCTAGTTATGGTATCTTGTCAATTGGTGGTGTGGTTGCTTTAACCTTTGGCCTGATCTTGCTTATCGATTCGCCTATTCCCGAACTGCAGATATCCTGGCAGGTGATACTGTTTATTGTTGTATCCACAGCTTTGTTCTTTCTTTTCGCAATTGGATTTGCCGTTAAGGCGCAACGGAAAAAACCATCTACTGGATCAGAAGGTTTGGTAGGTGAAAAGGGTATTGTTGTTACAACATTAAATCCTGAAGGCTCAGTTCAAATTCATGGTGAATTTTGGAAAGCAACTGCGGATGAAACAATTAAAAAAGGGACCAAAGTTAGAGTTGTAAAATATGATGGTGTAGATCTGGTTATTAAAGTTGAAGAAATTTAATTGTAAAAAAATTATCGGAGAAAACGGAGGTAAGTCATGATTCAGTTTCCAATAGCAATTGCTATTTTAGTGGTATTGTTCCTATTCAGCGCTATTAAAATTTTAAAGGAATATGAAAGAGGTGTCATTTTTCGCTTAGGACGTGTGATTGATTCGAAAGGTCCCGGGATTATTATTTTAATCCCGCTAATTGATAGAATGGTTAAGGTGAGTTTACGTACAGTTGTTATGGATGTACCGCCTCAGGATGTAATAACAAAAGATAATGTTTCCGTTCAGATAAATGCGGTTCTCTATTTCAGAGTTGTTAATCCAACCAAATGTATTATTGATGTAGAAAATTATCTTTTTGCTACATCGCAATTAGCTCAAACTACATTGAGAAGTATTGCGGGGCAGGTTGAACTTGATGATCTGTTAATGGATAGAGACCGTATCAATCAACAATTACAGGAAATTATTGATACCCATTCTGATCCCTGGGGTATTAAAGTATCCCTTGTTGAAATTAAACATATAGATTTGCCGGAAGAAATGAAACGGGCCATGGCTAAACAGGCTGAAGCGGAGAGAGAACGACGAGCTAAGATAATCGCCGCAGAAGGTGAATTTCAAGCGGCTGGAAAATTAACGGAAGCTGCCAAGAAAATTGATGAGTCTCCATCTGCACTTCAATTGAGATTTTTGCAGACACTCGTTGAAGTTGGAGCGGAGAAGAACACTACGACCATATTCCCGTTACCGTTGGAATTATTTGCGCCTTTTATGGATAAGATTAAAAATATTGCTAAAGTTGCCAAAGAGTAGGTTTATAATTGCCTCTTTATAAATAAACCTTATGAGCCTTGGAACCATCATAAGGTTTTTTATTTTCCATAAATTACAGGTTAACGGATTATTAATATGCGATTATTAAGTTTATTTTTTTTGAGTTCATTGTTATTCTCTTGCAGTATGAATAAATTTGTTGTTGGTCAGATGACTCCTGTTTTTGTAGTGAGTGCCGGTGCATTATACGAAGAAACGGATCTTGCTTTGGCAGAACAGGCCATAGGATCAAACTTGAAGTTATTGGAAGGGTTGCTTAAGAATGACCCAGAGAATGAACAGCTGTTGCTTTTGCTTGCCCAGGGATATGCAGGTTATGCACTCGGATTTATCGAGGACGAAGACCCAGTAAGAGCCCGTTTCTTTTATGAACGATCTTTTAATTTTGCGCGCCGTGCATTAATTGGCGGAGACCATGGAGATTGGAAATGGTCAAAAGAAAATAAAGAGAAGATTGAAATGGCCATAAAGGAGAGCGGAGAAAAAGAACTTCCCGCATTATTTTGGCTCACTTTTGCCATGGGAGGTAATATCAATGTCTCATTAGATGACCCTGCCGCTTTGATAAATGTGAATATCATTGAAGCTGCTATTGTCAAAATTGAAAGTTTAAATCCTGGATTCTTCTACGGAAGTATTTACCTTCTGAAAGGCTCTATCTTTGGTATGAAACCCAGGATGCTTGGCGGCAATCCGGAAAAAGCACTGGAGAGTTTTGATAAAAACCTGGCTTTTACTAAAGGAAATTTTCTGCTTTCCTATATTTATAAAGCGAAATTTTATGCTGCAAAGACATTGGATGAACAACTATTCGATGATCTTATAGAAAAAGTAGAATTCTACGAAATAGGAACTAAGCCAGAGATTGCTTTGTTTAACCAGATTGCTAAAAAGAAAGCGCGGCTTCTTAAAGCTCAAAAGGATGATCTTTTTTAAATAATCAGAAATTGGAGAAAAATATATGCAGGCAATGAAAATATTAATATCGATCGGATTCATTTGTTTACCGCTTTTAGCTCAAAACAATGTAACCATAAAATTTGCTACTCTGGCACCAGACGGTTCCACCTGGATGAACGTAATGAAAGAGTTTAGTGAATCGTTAAAAGAAAAGTCTGCTGAAACAATTAAGTTTAAGATTTATCCTGGCGGAATTCAGGGTGATGAAAAAGATGTTTTGCGTAAAATAAGAATTAACCAACTTCAAAGCGGCGGATTTACCGGAGTAGGTCTGGGTACAATTTTGCCTGAAGTACGTATTTTAGATACACCTTTTTTATATAAAAATATTGCAGAAGTTGATTTTATATCAGCTAAGTTTTTTGATCGTTTTGCAAAAGGATTTGAGGAAAAGGGATATATTCTGCTTGGCTGGGCAGAAGTAGGTTGGGTATACATTTACTCCAATAAAGAAATTCAGACAAGAGAGGATATGAAGGGTGTAAAAATGTGGATGTGGGAAGGAGATCCGATTTCCAGGGCTACTTTTGCTGCTTTTGATGTAAACCCCGTACCTCTTTCTATAACCGATGTTCTAACTTCTCTGCAAACAAATATGATAGGCGGGGTTTATACTTCCCCTCTTGGCGCCGTTGTTCTGCAATGGTTTACAAAAGTGAACTACGTGTTGGATATCCCACTGGCAAATTCTAACGGGGCTGTTTTAATTTCAAAAAAGATGTTTAATAAATTATCCTCTAAGCAACAAAGCATTTTAAAAGAAGAAGGTAAAAAGTATTTTGGAGAATTAACCCGTCTCAGCCGGGTAGATAACGAAAAATCAAAAAAAACCATGTTCGATTATGGGATGCAGAAAACAACTATTTCAGATCCTGTTTTGTTAAAAGAGTTTGAAGAACGGGGTGCAAAAGCCAGGAAATCTCTTGTGGGTGAGTTATACGATCAGCAATTATTGGACGATGTGGAAAATTCATTAAAAGAATTCCGAAATAGGTAAGGTTTTTGTCGCATATGAGCAAAGCAAAAATAAAAAAATGAATAATTCTGATCTTGAACAATATATCAACAAGCTAGTTGATTCTGCCAGATATAATGATATGTGTCCCAACGGAATGCAGGTTGAAGGCAAAAAGGATATAAAAAAAATTATAACAGGTGTAAGCGCTTGTGTCGAGTTATTTGAAGAAGCCATTAAACGTGATGCTGATACAGTTATTACACATCATGGTGTAATATGGAATTTTGAGAGACCTTTATATAAAGGCGGATACAGGGAAAGGATAAAACTTCTTCTCGATAATGAAATTAATCTCTATGGATACCATTTACCTTTAGATGGTGACTTACATTTTGGAAATAATGCCTTAATTGCTAAAGCACTGGGGGTTAAGAATTTTGAATCTTTTGCAGAATATAAAGGTAACTATATCGGGGTTTGCGGCAGCTTCGCCCATTTACAAGCCGAAGAGTTGTTTAATAAAGTCAGAAATCAAATTAACCCCGATGCAATAATTTTTCCATTTGGTCCTAAGAAAATAAACTCAATAGGTATTATTAGTGGCGGGGCCCAAAAGGAAATTAAACAGGCGGTACTCCAAAACCTTGATGTTTTTTTAACGGGCGAGGTGAGCGAACATATATATCATTATGCCAAAGAGGAAGGTATTCATTTTATTGCTGCCGGGCATCATGCCACAGAAGTTTTTGGGGTCCGGGCTTTAGGCGAGCATTTAGCGACAAAGTTTAATCTTGAGGTCGAGTTTATAAATGTTCACAATCCGGTTTGATCTATTATGCTGTTTATAAGGTTTAGATCGGCTTCCGGAAAATCATACAATTTTAAGTCTTTTTTTTTCAACCATCTGTAATCTTCAATTTCATTACAAATTATTGTTTGAGAATTACCATTCAAAGAACAAAAATAGAAAAATAAATGCACTCTTTTCTTACTGTAATCCACAATTTCTTTCCAATATAAATCGCCGACGGTAATATCAAGATTTGTTTCCTCTTTAATTTCCCTGGTTAAGGCCTCTTTATGCACTTCACCTTCTTCTACCTTGCCGCCTGGAAATTCCCATAGTCCTGCCAGATGCAGTCCGACAGGTCTTTTAGTAATTAATATTTTATTTTCCGTATTAAAGATTATCGCGGCTACAACAGTAATTTCAGGAAGGATCATTAATTATATTTTGCCTGTAAATCTTTGATGGCATTAATAGCCGGTTGGTAATCCTGGTTTTCTTTAAGGGCTTTTTTATAATAAACAAAAGCTTTTTCCCAGTCGCCTTTAAACTCATAAATCCGGCCCAGGTTTAAATTTGGAAAGCAATAGTTTTCATAACTTGGCGCCGTCAAGGCCTTAAGCAACCACTCCTCAGCTTCGTCGTATCTGCATTGCTGTAACATATATGCGCCTATATCATTATAGGGGTTGCCATAATCCGGATCCAGCTTTATGGCCTTAAGACATTCATCTATAGCTTTATCATAAAATCCTTTTAGGCTGTAAATCCAACCCAGGAATGTATGCGCTTTTGCTGTCGGCTGAAATTGAATTGATCTTTGGTAAAAATGAGCAGCACGGTCAATGTGCCCTCTTTTTTGCAGAATAACCCCCTTATTAAAGAATTCTTTTGCAATTTCGGTTTTATTGTTGTTTTTGCTCATGAAAACAGATCAACGTAAAAGTTGCGAAACAGAACGTTTTGTATTTATATGGTATATTACATTTGCAAATAAAGACGCTATTGAAACCTCATCAAACCACTCATGTTTTTTTATAAAATCCGGACCGTGAAATACAGCATCTGTTCCGATTATACGCTTAATAATACCTTCTTCGTAAGCTTTACTAAAAAGTTCAGCAGCGTTTCCATTAAAAAAAGGAAGAGAGCAGGTAATATAAATATCTTTGGCGCCTTTATCTTTTAATAGCTTAGCTGCATTTATCATCGTGCCACCAGTACCAATCATATCATCCGGGATTAGAACGTTTTTATCCGCTACCTCACCAACCAGTCGCATGCTTTCCACAGTGCTGGTTTTTGAATAATCTCTGGCCTTGTCAACAATGGCCAGATCAGTTTGTAAGGCTTTAGAATAAAAACGGGCCTTTTCAGCGCCGCCAACATCAGGAGCAGTAATAACCAGGTTATCAGAATTATAATTATCAATAAAATGTTTTATTAGTGTTTTTGAGGCATGTAAATCTTCCATGGTTGCCGTGGTAAAAAAGCCCATTATTGCTTCGGCATGCACATCCAGAGAAATAACGCGGTCAGCACCCGAAATTTCAATAAACTGAGCAATCTGTTTGGCAGTAATTCCTTCGCGTGTTTTCTTTCGTTCCTGCCTGGAATATGCATATTGAGGAATTACTGCGGTTATACTATCCGCATCCGATTGATAAGCGGCATTTATTGCTGTTAACAGAGACATCAAATTATCATTAATCGATTTATTGGATTGGGGATCATCAAAACACTGGACTATATAATGATCATCACCCCTGATATTCTCATTTATTTCACTTTTTATTTCTCCATTGGCAAAAGTAATTTCGTTACTGCCAATCCGCCCTATTTGAACGTCAGCTGCTTCATGTTTCATTTTCTTATTTAAGGCACTAATTATTCTCTCAGCTAAAGCAATTCCCGAGCTGCAAGCAGAAATACTTAAAGCACCACGTTCGCCATGTCGTCTATGTATAAAAGATTTGTTCATTCCGCAAAGTCCTTAGATATATTCTTAAAAGATGGGAAATCCTCCCTGATAATATGGCCCAACTTAGCATGTATATTTTTATTACCTGCTATTATATTTGCAGAGCCTTTAAAATGTAAACCACCCCAAAAATCTGTTATCTTTCCGCCCGCTTCTTCAATAATTATTTTTCCTGCCGCCATATCCCATGGTTGTAGACCAATTTCCCAGAATCCGTCAAATCTTCCACAAGCCACATAAGCAAGATCCAGTGCAGCAGCCCCTAATCTTCTTTTACCAATACAGTGTTCAAAAATATTTTTAAACACATTTAGATATTTATCTATTAACTGCTTTTTTTTAAATGGAAAACCAGTCGCTATAAAAGCACCTGTAAGGTCTGGTCTTGTGGAAACTTGAATCTTGTTGGCGTTAAGGTAAGCCCCTTTTCCTTTTGAAGCATGAAAAGTTTCGTTATGAACAGGATCATATATCAATCCAAATAAACTTTTATTTTTAAATTCCAGGGCAATTGAAACTGCAAAAACGGGAATAGAATGTAGATAGTTGGTTGTACCGTCCAAAGGATCAATAATCCAGCGATAATCGCTTGTAGATTTCTCCTCACCCCCTTCTTCGGCCAAAATAGAGTGATCAGGAAATGCTGTTTTAAGAATTTTAATTATTTTCTTTTCAGATGTTTCATCAACATAACTAAGAAAATCAACTGAGGATTTATTACGAATATCGGATTGGGCTACCTTGCCGTAATTTTCCATTAATATTTTCCCAGCCTCAATTGCAGCCTGCTGAGCTGTTGAATAGTAACTGTCCATGTTAAATATTGGCTAAAACCATATCATGATATTGACCATTTGAGCCAATCACTCCACTGTTATTTTTAAGTGTTTTGCCCATTCCAAAATCCAGTTGATTCCCCATTACATCGCTTATCATGCCTCCGGCTTCTTCCACAATTATAACTCCTGCAGCATGATCCCAGATTTTTTCACGATAATCGGGGATAGAAGGTTTTGGCAATCTTAGATAAATTTCTGCATTTCCCTGTGCTAAAACAGCATATTTGACCTGGCTGTCAACTCTGACAGATGCTTTTCTGTTTCCAAAAGCTTCAATAATTTTTCCTTGTTGCTCATGATTTGCATGACCAGCCTCAACGCTTTCCAGGAATCTAACTTTTTCCGACCCTTTTTGGTTAGAAACGTTTATGGATCGCGAATTTTCCATATTAATTGAGCAGGCAACAGATCCTTTACCTCTTTCAGCATAAAGGAGGGTTCCGTCGTTTTCATCATCATAGGCAAGGTTTGGGCAGCCAAGAACACCAATTACAATCTGACCTTCTTTAATAAGAGCCAGAGCAACAGCATATTGTTCTCCTCTTAAAAAACCTTTAGTACCGTCTATCGGATCCAAAGTCCAAAAAAGATCGCTGCTTTCGCCGGCTCCTAAATCAATAGCCTTTATAATTTGTTCAGCAGTCCAGCCTTTTAAAAAAGATTTTATTTTGTCCATGAGAATTTTGTTTTCAGCTTGTTTTAAGGTTCCTGAGTCCTCTTCTCCAACAATAGGAATGTCCGGGAAAGCTTCATTCAAAAGATTACAAACGATGGCCTGTGAGGCAAAATCAGCAATAGTAACGGGGCTTTTATCTTTTTTAGTAATACTATCGGAGCTGACTAGCTGCGCTTGTATTTCCCTGCAAATTAGCGATGCCTTTATTACCGCCTGTATAGCTGTATTAAGATATTTTTCCATTTTCTCTGGGATTAGTGTGGTTTTTATTCGAGCAGCAAATTACAATTTATGCTAAAACAAATCAACGAGTGTGAAATGAAAGGTGATAATTATTTAAGCGCTTTAAACAAAGTTGTTTTAGTAGCTGCTATATGAATTTCCTTTGCCGCATGGAGTGGATTTGCCCTTACCCATTTTCGATTAGCATTATTCCGTTATCGATGAGATGCCCGATACCATTATTTTGTGATTTCAATTTTTGAAGGTAAGACAAAAGTTCCTTTTTTAATTCTTCATTTTCAAGAGATAATTCCAAAAGTTCTATTGCAAGCAACCAGTCATTGGGATGTTCATTTTTTAATGAATGAAATATGTTTTCCAGCTTTACTAATGCATTTTTACCGTCTCTTAAATCACGCACCTGCTGATATAGTTTTTCAAGTTTCAGCCATTGCGCAGTTCTTTTAACCTTTATGGTGTGTTCTGAGGGAACATGTGTTAAAAGATTAAAGCTGTTCAAATCTGCGGGTCCATTATAAGCAGCGACAATTTCATTTCCTACAGCCATATCATAAATGCCCCATTCCGGTTTAAACAAAATCTGATCGCGATATAAAACCGTGCAGTTTTTAAAACTGATTATAATTATTTTACCCTGCAGATTCCGCGTACCGGTTATAAGATCACCATTTACGGTAACTCCTCCCTCAAATTCTATAAAAACGCGTGTACCTTCTTTTATTTTATACGTATTTAAATCTGCCGGACTCATATTTTCCAGGAGTGGGGTAAACCCTTTTAGTCGTCCTAATGGAGAACCAAAACCATCAAAATGTGATAATGTGCCATGCCCGATTAATTCCTTATTGGTGTGGGATAATGCAGTTGCTCCTGTTGTTTGGAAATATACAGCTCTTCCGCTTTTTGAAATTATTTTGGAAAAAACGGCAGAAATCTGCAAACCGGAGCTCAATTCGATTGTTCCCAGGGCATTGGAATCAATCACCTTTTGTATTCCTTGTAATCCGCCATTTCTAAGAGCCATGGTATTTGTATATTCTTCCAAGACAAAACTTAAATAAGCAAAATCGGGTGTAACGAAAAGTTGGGGCTGAGGTTTTGTTATGTCGAAACCCATGTATGCCGCATCGATTGAATAAGGTATTTTTTTTACTTTATCTGTCATGCACCAGCTGCTTTCCCCAATTGAAGAAAGTAATCCGGCACCATAAATTTTAGGGTTATTAAGTTTCCCGATAAGACCATATTCTACTGTCCACCAGTGCAGATTTCTTATTTGAGCCATTTCACTGGGCTCGCCCATATTTTCCTGCACCAACGCCACGCGTCTTTCAGCTTCATCAACATCTTTTTGAGGAGTGCCGGGAGCTTCTTTTATTATAGACAAATGCCGCACAGCCTCATAGAGTTCATAATCTTTTTGACTGGAAATGGCTTTGCTGCCAATTTCCCCGAATCGTCTTAGGTATTCTGCATATTCACGATTTGCAATAATTGGAGCGTGCCCAGCTCCTTCATGAATGATGTCCGGAGCCGGAGTGTACTCTATATGCTCAAGCTGCCTGATATCAGACGCAATTACCAACACATTGTAAGCCTGAAACTCCATGAAAGCCGCAGGAGGAATAAAACCATCTACGGCAACAGCTGCCCAGCCAATATCTTTTAAAATGCGGTTCATGCCATACATATTGGGAATGTGTTCAATGGAAACGCCGGTATTTTTTAATCCCCCCAAATATGATTCATGAGCTACCTGGCTAAGATAATCAACATTTTTATGCATAACGTAGCGCCATACAGCCTGATCGATTGCCGTATATTCCGCATAATTCTGCGCTTTAATAAACTGTCGTAAATGTTTTGGCAGTTTATCCAGTACGGGATTTGTTTCATATTTTTGTTTCATAAAATTTCCGCGATTTTAATGCATATGAGGAATCTTGAACCATATAATTTGCAAAATATATGCAGTGATTACCAGCCGTTAGTCAAAACATATTTCAATTTTAAATAATTTTTATTTTTTTACAGGATCTTTTAAATCAGTTAATCTGAAAATCAAGACGCTAATTCCCGGAGATTAGTCGCAGAATTAAGAATAGAGGTTCTTTTTTTTGAATACAATTACAGATATTTATTTTCAAAAATATATTTTGCACAAATTAAATCCTGTACTGCATTACCTACTGATTTAAATAAAGTGAAGGATTTGATACCGATTTTAAAAGTTTTTTTCCCTGAAACCAGCTCTCCAAGCTCATAAGGCAGGTCTTCTTTTTTTATAGCTCCTTTTTTGAGGGCCTGGATTATCTCCCCGGCTTCTTCCAAAACTCCTTCGTATTGGTCTACAACTATTGCGCTTTCGGAAACAACATCAATGGGCACTTCAATCATTTCAGCTTTAAAAGCACCTATTGCATTAATATGAACACCCGTTTTTAAATTTTCTTTTTGAAAAAGTGCAGAATGGGAAGGAGTTGTTGTACAGATAATGTCAGCCTGTTTTAATAATAGCGGTGAATCAGCAATTGAGTATTCAGCATGGCAAAATGAGTCTGTTTTTTGAATGAGGTCCTGAGCATTTTTCTTTTGACGTGAAAAGATTAAGACTTTTTCAATGCTGGATGTGTTGCAAATTGCTTCTATATGGCTTTCAGCCTGGATTCCTGTTCCAAAGATAGCCAGGGTTGAAGAATTCTTAGCAGCCATTAATTGAGTGGCTAAACCGCTTGCAGCGCCTGTCCGTATTTTGGTAAGCATAGCGCCATCCAAGGTGAGTAAAAGTGATCCGTTCTTTTCATCAAATAAATGGTAAACGGATTGAATGGTCGGCAGGTTCTTTTGTGGATTATCTAAAAAGACATTGGCAATTTTTATTCCATAGTATCCGCATCCCGCAATAGAGCAGGGCATAATCAAGCTATTGCCCGAGAAATCTTTAATCGCCAAATTTAAACGGGCAGGAATTTTTGCTTTCCCCGATGAGATTACTGCAAATGCCTCATGCATCAATTCAATGGCTTTGGTCATGGGCAGCAATGTGCGGATTTCTTCAGGACCTAAAAAAATATTCATCTGAGAATAAATCCGTATTTTAAATCATCACCCGGATCGAGAATCCATTCGCTTTTGCCGCATATAAAAGCATTCCCTGTAACTCTGGGTATGATGGACTTATAATCTCCAAAAGTACCTTTTTCAACTACTTTGACTGCAAATTTACTTCCAATAATACTCTCAATGGTGATACTTTCCCCAATTTTGAGCTCTTCCTGCGCAAAATGAATGGCTGCCCGCCCGCTCACACCGGTTCCGGTGGGACTGCGGTCAAGTTCTCCATCAGCGAAAATACAAACATTTCTGCTGTGGACGGCTGAAAATTTCCTTGAAACAAAGATAGTTCCATAGAGGAAATTTAAATCTTTTTCAAACGGATGATACTGCATCGGATCTTTTGCCATAATAGCATTTTTAATCAAACGTCCTTGCCTGATAATATTAGCAGTATTTTCGGGCAATAATTCTAGTCCCAATTTGTCCGCATCTACATAAGCATAAAAGGCCCCGCCAAATGCAATAGTATAATTTAGATTGCCGATGCCGGCTATTTTTACACTATCTCTGGTCACAACAAATGAAGCTACATTTTCAAAACTAACCGACTGCACTTTATTGTTCGCAACATGAGGGTAGGCCTTAATCAAACCGGCTGGTGTATCAATTTTTACTTCCTGCCTATCCATGGGTAATAATCCGGTTTCCAGAGCAACGGTAGTGATAGCAATTATGCCGTGGCCGCACATAGAAGAAAAACCATCATTATGAGTGAAAAGTACACCAAAATCAGAATCCTTACGTTCCGGAGGAACCAGAATACAGCCATACATATCAGCATGACCCCGTGGTTCCCACATTAATGCCTTTCGCAGGTGGTCCCAATTTGCTTTTGCAGAACGTCGCTTCTCTAATATAGTTTTCCCTGCAAGTTGTGGAAAACCTGAATAAATGACGCGCAGTGGTTCACCTCCTGTATGAGCTTCTATACATTTTATTATTTGGTTTGCTGAAGGTGCGTCCCAATTAATATCAAATCCCATAATACTTACTCTGGCAGGTTTGTAAAAATATCTATTATTCTCTGATTTTTCGGATAAATTAGCGATTATTTTTGAAAAGTTAAAATTTGTATAAATTATGTCTATAATTATAGAAAACGCACACAGAATTAATTGAATAATAAGCATTACAAGTAACTGCAAAAAAAAACAAGTTTTAAGCGGCCGATTATTTTTTTATATTTATATGCTCAATATGGAGTAAGTGCATGCTTGAAGATTACTTTAAAAAGTTTCATGATAATATTATTGGAGCAAATCAAACATTTGACGGACCTTATGGACCGCAAAGGATTGTTTATGCTGACTGGACAGCAAGCGGCAGACAATACAGACCAATTGAAGAAAAGCTGCTCAATGAAATAGCACCTTTTGTTGGTAATACGCATACGGAAACGTCTATTACGGGTTCTATGATGACCCAGGCCTACCATGAAGCCCTTAAAATAATAAAAAAGCATGTTAACGCCGGTCCACAAGATATAATTATTTCTTCAAACTCCGGAATGACGGGTGTTGTCAATAAATTCCAAAGAATCCTTGGACTAAAGGTCCATGAGAAGTTCAGGAAATCCATTTTTTTTGATGAAGAAAGCAAGCCTGTCGTTTTTGTAACACACATGGAACACCATTCTAACCAAACTACATGGCTGGAAACTTTGGCTGATGTTGTTCTCATTCCGCATAATCAAGAAGGTCTTGTTGATCTTGATGGTTTCAAAAAGCAGTTGGTTTCTTTTAAGAATCGAAAAACCAAAATTGCCGCTGTCACATCGTGTTCCAACGTAACAGGGATTTTTACTCCTTATTATGAAATCGCGGAAATCATGCATAAAAATGGTGGTAAATGTTTTGTTGATTTTGCCTGCTCGGCTCCCTACATCCCTGTAGATATGCATCCAAAAAATAAAAATCAATCTTTGGACGCCATATATTTTTCTCCCCATAAGTTTTTAGGTGGTCCGGGCACTACTGGTGTGCTTATCTTCTGCAGCTCACTATATGATAACAAAATACCCGATAATCCCGGTGGCGGTACCGTAGACTGGACAAATCCCTGGGGCGAGCATAAATATGTGGATGATATTGAAGCACGCGAAGACGGAGGAACACCGGCCTTTCTGCAGACCATTAAAGCCGCATTATGTGTAAAGCTTAAAGAAGAGATGAATCCGCGGAAGATGCTGGACCGTGAAAAAGAAATTTTAGCTTTGTTTTGGGATTCTTTTGATAAAATTGATAATCTCAACGTGCTTGCCGGTCACATAAAAGAGCGCCTGGGCGTTATTTCATTTTATATCGATGATCTGCATTACAATTTAGCGGTGCGCCTTTTAAATGACAGGTTTGGTATCCAGGTAAGAGGGGGTTGCTCCTGCGCCGGCACCTATGGTCATTTTCTGCTTCATGTTGATCAGAACTTCTCAAGGAACATTACAGACAAAATTAATCGTGGTGATCTTTCGGAAAAGCCCGGTTGGGTGCGGCTTTCTATAAATCCAGTTATGACTAATGATGAGATTAAATATATTATCAATGCTGTGGAACAGATCTGTAAGCACCACCCCACATGGGCAGAGGATTACAGTTACGATCTGAAGTCCAACGAGTTTTATCATAAAACAAGCCCCAATCCGGGATCAGGGCTTGTTGATAAATGGTTTGAGTAATCTCTCAGGCCCTGGCCTATTTTCCGGCTTTCTTTTTCTTCTCTAGCTTTTGCGGTTCTAATCCCAGTGACTTATAAAAAGCATCCGGATTTGGATCTCTTTGCAAGAATTGTTTCACCAGGTCAATGGGTTCTTCATTGCCGCCTTTTGCCAATATTATATCACGGTAACGTTTGCCCACCGCAGGGTTTAATATGCCTTCTTTTTCAAATACTGAAAACATATCCTGGGCATATACATTTGACCATAAATAACCATAATAGCTTGCGGCATAGCCCATTAAGTGACCGAAAGCAGCCTGGAAATGTGTTCCTTCTCTAAAGGGTGTTAGAATAATTTTCTTTTGAAGTTCTCTTACTATATCTGTTGTTGTTCGCACTTCATTTGGATTGTATTTATCATGAATAGTCATATCTATCATGCCATAGAAAATTTGGTATAAAGTGTTAACGCCCGATCCAACATTTTTCGCTGCCAGCATTTTATCAAATAGTTCTTTTGGTAAAACTTTTCCGGTTTCATGATGCTTGGCAAACATTTGCAATGATGGGTAATCCCAGGTCCAGTTTTCAAATATTTGTGATGGTGCTTCAACAAAATCTCTTGAAACACTTGTTCCTGAAAAACCAGCTAATTCCGAAGTGGTAAGCATATTATGCAAAACGTGGCCAAACTCGTGAAAGAATGTTTCCACCTGGCCGTGAGACATTAACGCCGGAGCAGTTTCAGTGGCTTGAGGAAAATTACATTCTAGAACAGCAACAGGTATTTGATAGCCCGCGTCTGTTTTTTTGCCATTTACAATACCAAAACAAGCCGCGTGTTTATATTTATTGTCCCTTGGATACAAATCTAGATAGAACCGGCCAATTACTTTGCCGTTTTCTATAACTTCAAAAAGGCGCACATCATCGTGCCAAACAGAAGGATTTTTGACTTCTTTATAAGTAACTCCAAACAATGATTGAGTTATGCTAAACAAACCGTCCATGACATTATTAATTTCAAAATATTCTTTTACTTTTTCGGAGTCTACCTCGTACTTTTCTTTTTTTAGAATGTTATTATAGTAACCGTACTCCCATCCCTGAACTACTGAAGCTGTATCATTTCCGGTCTTTTCTCTTTTGATGTCTAAAACCTCATTGTAATCTACTCTGCCTTTTTCCTGTACTTTTTCTATCAGACCCTCTTCAAACTTCCAGACAGTCTGCGGGTTTTGAGCCATACGTGTTTCCAGCCTATATTGAGCAAAGGAATCATAACCAAGAAGACTTACTTTTTCTTTGCGGTTTAGAACCACTTTTTCCAAAACTACCAGATTTTTATCTGCAGCTCTGTTCAAATATTTAAAACTCAATTCTTTACGGGCATCTTCAGACTCAGATAATCTCATAAAGGGGCGGTAAGAGGGGTAGCTTAAATCAATTTTATACGAGCCGTCTTCTTGTCTTCGAGAGTCTTTATAAGCATCATCCAGACCTTTAACTTCATTTTCTGTAGCGATTATATAATCACTATGTTCTGCTATATTTTGATTAAACTTATTAGATAAAACGGAAAGACGATCATTGATTTCTTTTAAATGTTCTCTTTTCTCTTTTGAAAGAGCAAACCCATTTCTATCAAAATCACGAATAGTTTCGCGAAGATATTTTTCTTTGTACCCCGTTAATGATTTTGCTTCCTTGCTTAAAGAATAATCTTTAAAAGCTTTATACAGGTCTTCATTAATGTTTAATTCGTTTAGGTATTTACCAAATTCAACAACTACGTCATTTGCAGCGTTGCGGGTTGCATCATTGGGATGGGCACTACCCATTAAATAAATAGTTCCGTACAATGTGCTAAATTCATCATAAGCATCATCAAAAGCGCGGGCGGTATTTTTAAAAGTCCGCTTATCAGCGGCTATTTCATAAATTTTCGCAAGCTTAGAATCAAAATCTTTTATAGCCTGTTTGCTCGATGTATTAATATAATCCGCATCGATATTGGCAAATTGAATCGGTTCATTAAAACCGCTTAAAACTTTGTCTGTAGGATTTGCATATATGACATGCAGAAATAAAACAGAAAAAGCAATGGTATGTATGTGCTTGGATAACATCATATTTCCTTTCTAATTTTGTGTATAATTTTTTTGCCTGGAAGAATTATTAGTGACGGCATACAAAATAGTATGTTTCAAAATTTAAAGAATTAAGAGTAACTTTGAAAAGATTTTTGTGAGATAATACGATTTCTGATTAAGTTGCAGCAATAAGATAAGGGAAATTGATCAAATGATGATTGAAAATAAAAAGGTAGTGGCTATTCATTATACATTGACAAATGATGAAGGCCAAAAAATGGATTCTTCACAAGGCAAGAAACCGTTGTTTTATCTTCACGGTTATAAAAACATAATAACAGGACTGGAAGAAGCCCTCTTTGGGAAACTTGTCGGGGCTAAATTATCCGTCTCAATTCCACCAGAGAAGGCTTATGGCGTTTATGATGAAAAGGCCAAACTACAAATACATAAAGACCAGCTTGAGGGTATAGATGAAGTAAAGCTTGGTATGGAAATCCAAACGAGAACGCAGGAAGGTATCAGATTATACCGCGTTGAAAAAGTTTTTGGAGACACAGTAATTTTAGATGGTAACCACGCTCTTGCCGGCCAAACGTTGAATTTTGATGTTGAAGTAATTGAAATCCGTGATGCCTCCGAAGAAGAATTGGAACATGGCCATGTGCATGGTCCGCAAGGTCATCAACACTAAAGAATATTAATATATGTTTAGACTGTTTTTACCCTTTTCAATATTCCTCATATGTAGCTCATTCGTGTCAGCTCAGGGGATTTTCATTAATGAATTTCAGGCCTCCAACGAAAGCACTGTTTCTGATAGTTTTGGCGAGTTCGATGATTGGATTGAATTATATAATTACAGTGATTCTGCTGTCATTTTATCAGGATTATTCCTTTCAGATGATTATGACGAACCGGACAAATGGCAGCTGCCGGATTCACTGACCATTGCGGCAGGTTCGTTTAAAATCTTTTGGGCCGATGATCAGCCCCAACAGGGTAATACGCATCTGGGATTTAGAATATCCGATAATAAAGAACAAATTATACTTTCAGGTGGTGACTCACTGTCCATTATAGACCATATTGAATACGGTCAGCAATACGTTGATATCTCTTTTGGAAGACATCCCGATCCGGATTCTGCTCATATTTGGAAATATTTTTCTGCAGCAACACCCGGTCAGGTAAACTCAATGCAGTTTTTTGAGGATAAAAATTCAACACCCTTTATTAATATGGCAAGCGGTTATTATAACCAATCGTTTAGTGTGGAAATAACAGCAGATGATGTTAATTCGGTGGTTCTGTATACAACGGATTCCGAGATTCCGGATCATAATTCTACTGTTTATAATGGACCAATTCAGATTAATTCAACAACAGTACTGCGGGCAATTGTTCAAAAAGATGGCTTTTTAAATAGCGATGTGCAAACAAGGACTTATATTTTTGAAGAACCTCCCGTGGCACCATCTGTATTTCTTGTTACCGCCTATGATAATATGTGGGGTGCAGGGGGTATCTATGCGTTTCGTTATAATGAACAGGAAAAACCGGTCCATTTTGAATATTATGACCAAAACAAGGCTGAACGCTATCAATCGGATGGAGGAATTAAAATTCATTCACCCGATGGTAAACAGCAACAATCATTCAGGTTGTACGCGCGAACGGAGTATGGAAATAAGTACTTTAGACATAAATTTTTTGACCAGAAAGATATTGCTAAATTTAAAAGACTTGTTTTACGTAATGCCGGAAATGATGGTATACAGGTAAACAAAAGATCGCATTTGCGTGATATGCTATCACAGCAGTTATTTTTTGAAAGAAACAACCAAAATGCCATCTCCGCATTTAAAACGGTCAATGTTTTTTTAAATGGTGAATTTTGGGGATTGTATAATCTTCGTGAGAGACAGGATGAATATTATATAGCGGAAAATTACCCCTATGAAGGTGATCTGGATCTGCTCGAACGCAGTTTTGGCTACATAAGCAATCGAAACGCTATAACAGGTGACTGGCAAGCCTATGACGAAATGAAAATTTTTATGCGTGATAATGATATTTCCTTGTCGCAGAATTATACCTATGTAAAACAATTAATGGATGTAGATAATTTTGCTGAGTACTGGATATTTGAAATCTTTGCCGGAAATTTTGATTGGTTATTAAATAATATTCGTTTTTGGAAAGCCAGGAATAATGAGAGTAAATGGCGTTGGATGATGTGGGATATGGACCATGGATTTGGACTTCCATTTAGTACGTATGGATATTCTGACTGGAATACACTTGACTGGTCAACTTCTACGGACGGGGAAAGAACAAATAATGGTAATAATAATATTCCAATACGAAAACTATTAGAAAATGAAAACTTCAAACTCAAGTTTATAAATCTTTTTGCAGATTTATTAAATACAACTTTCAAACCGGCAAATATTCACAGGGTTATTGATGAGTTGGCAAATAAAATTGAAACGGATGCTGCCAGAAGTTTTGAAAAATACGAATCTAATTCGTATCAGAATTGGCATGAAGCAGTTCAATCCATAAAAGACTATGCCGATGAACGGCCGCACTATGTTAAAGAACATATTATTGCTAAATTTGGATTAGAGAGTACTTTCACACTCACTTTGAATACAAATAATGAAACTGCCGGCAGCATAAAAGTTAACACTATTGCCATTTCTGAAAATAATTGGCAGGGCGAGTATTTTAAAGGAATTCCTGTTTTAATTACCCATAATTCTGCCCGTGGATATAATTTTAACCATTGGATAATTAACTCAGAAATAATCACGGATGATACACTTTATATTTCAGATTCTGCAACGGTTGCGGTATATTTTGAAATTGATACAATTCCAGGAGTCATTGTTAGCGAAATTAACTATCATTCTTCGGATGAACTTGATGCCGGTGACTGGGTTGAGATCTATAATCCAAAACTTTTTAGTCTGGATATTTCCGGTTGGATTATTAAAGATAGTGAAGACGACCACTCTTTTACTTTTCCGGCCAATACCGTTATTGACAGTGATTCATTTCTTGTTATAGCTGATGAGTTAAGTAAATTTTCCATACATTATCCCGGGGTTAGAAACGTATTAGGTGGTTTAGGATTCGGCCTGAATAACAGCAATGATCAGGTTCGAATTTATACGGAAAACAATATACTTGTTGATTTAGTTGAATATTTTGATGAAGATCCATGGCCTGCCGAGGCCGATGGAAATGGGTATACGCTGGCACTCACAGATTTGGATTTGAATAATTTAGTTGCTGAAAACTGGAGATCTTCTTACGAGATAGGCGGTACCCCGGAAGCACCCAATGTTTTAATTTCAGCATTAGCAAAAGCTCCACCCCAGCTACCTGAAGATTTTAAACTATTGCAAAACTATCCGAATCCCTTTAATGCCGTTACCCGCATTGAGTTCTTTGTCCCCAGGCGGGAAAATATGAAAATAGCCGTTTTTAATAATCGTGGTCAGTTAATCATGATACTTGCTGATGGTATTTATAATAGGGGGAACCATAGTATTTTGTGGAATGCGGGACAGCTGAGCACAGGCATTTATTTTATCAGGCAAATAACCAACGGTTCTGGGCGCACCATAAAAAGCATGCTGTTAAAATAGTTTTTACTTTATGAATAACATTTTCTTTTGATTTACATATTTAGCCGTTTTTATCTGGTAGATATATATTCCGGATGAAAGATTGCTGGCATTAAATTTAACCTGGTGTTCGCCTGCCTGTTGCTCCTCATCAACCAGGTTTCCGACTCGCTTTCCTGTTATATCGAAAACAGACAGTCTCACATGACCGCTTGCTGCCAGGTGATATTTAATTCTCGTTTGGGGATTAAATGGATTTGGGTAATTTTGATACAGTATAAAAGCATTAGGCTGAGCAGGATTTTCAATTATTGCTGTGACAACAGAGTTTGCAGTGCCGGGTGAGCCGCCCTGAACAGCGGAAGCTCTCCAGGATGAATAATTATTATTATCATGAAAAGCATTTAGCAGTTCAAGACTTGGTCCAATGCCATTTGGAGAAGACGGCCAATTTCCTGAGGAACTGAATTGCACCGAATCGATAATAAAGTTATTAGGCGCCAGTATTTTAACTTTATCGCCAGAGCTGCTTAAACCAAAGTCAAAATTACCAATAATGTTCGTGATATCGGGATGTTGCGCTTTGAAAGATGAGGTATCTCTGCACAAGACAAGGTAATCTTTATTATTAATTATCGTACCGGCAGGTAAAGTAAAGGAATTTAAATCGTTTTGATCTTTTAATATCCAGCCCTCAATTTTTTTGGCCTGATTTGTCGGGTTATATATTTCAACCCAGTCTTCAGTATTATGATTTAAGGCAGAATTATACATAATTTCATTTATAATTATGGGGCTTGCAATCTCCGGAATTTCTTCAATTAAACCCATATTTGTCCCGTTTATGCCAGCGCTGGCACCCGGTGAAGTAGACTGCAAATAATAATATTCGTCAAATTCCGGTATTCCGCTGATGTTGCCTAAATTATGGTTATAACTGGTGTCGTTTGTCATAGTATAAGTTACGTCAATTGCCCCGGGCAAGGGTCCGCTGAGATGCTTTGTATAATTGCGCAAATTACGCACGTTATTAAATGCGATACTGTTTGTAATTTTCATATGCCCGGTATTTGCTGTTGTATAATTATCACCGAAACGGAATCCAACGGTATTATTAAAGACGAGTGAATGGTCAATTATAACCTGGGGATTACCATTTCCGGATTCAAATCCATTGGTACAGTTACTGGAAACGGTATTATATATTTTAACCGTATCCCTGCCGGAGGCGGCCACACCCTCATTAAGCCAGCCCTCAATCCAGCAGTTTTTTATTGTCAGGTTTTTCCTGTTTTGATCAATGCCATCATCCTTGCCATCAATAAAAAAACTGTTTTCGATAATCGATTCACCGCCATCGGCGTGATTGTTGTCCAAATGGAATCCATCATTATCATCATCGTTTGTAAATGATATCCCATCATCATTGGGGATATTCATAATGTATGAATTATTCACATGAATTTTTGAATATGAAAATTCGCCGCCATGCCAGATATTAGCAATGACACACTGATCCATATTAAAAATACTTCTAAGAGCGCCAACCGCCTTACCAGGTGAATGTAAAATATAGACATTATTTAGGGTAATTTCGGATTCTTCCTTTGCAAACAGCACAGGTTGAGTGTTTGTGTGAGCCCAGCCTTTAGTTAGGTCTCCGCCGCCGTTCATAAAGAAAGCGTATTGTATGTCGGATATCGAACCCAGGAATTCAATGCCACCCCAGGAATAACCAGTGTCAGCGCTGCTAAATAAAACAGGATCCTCTTTTATCCCTGCCACTTGCAACATGCCATAAATATAGATGTTTACACTCTCCAACAAGAGAATTCTTGATCCGGCATTAATAGTAAGAGAGCTGCCTTGCGGAATAGTTAAATCGGAATCGATAATATGATCTGTTGAATTATCCCATTCAATATTTCCGGCAAGTTCACCCGCATGATGTGTTTGAGGTATAGAATTATTAATAGTGATATTCTTCTGCTCACTCTCAAAATCCAGCTGCTCAACTTGTAGTGAAAAAGATGACTGTGCTGTTATATTTGATACTAAGACGCCTGCTCCTTTTTTAATTTTAAAAGAAGAATCACTAATTGAACTATTGCTCAGCAAGTTATATTGACCTTGTGTAAACGTATTAACCTCATGGGCAGGATTTTTTGAACGAACAATGATCGGAATATTCTCAGATGTTTTTGCTTTTGAAGGTGCAATAATTTGAAAATAATCAGATGTAAACTCTTCTTCAAAGACAGGTGCGACAGTTAAATTTTCTGTTATGTTTAAACTAATATTCGGCGAGCTGCCCAGATCAGGATCACTCCATTCTTTAAAGCGATAACCCTCTGCAGCGAGGGCAGTAATTTGGATTTCAATTTCCGGAAAGTAGTTTCCTGTCCAACCGTCTTCGTTTACAGTAATAGCATTCACCTTTACTTTTCCATTTTCATCAGCCAATTCAATAGTGAGTTGATAAGGTGCAGATAAGCCAAAATAATCCTGCATCTGTTGAAAAACTATTGCCGGTCTGTTTTCCGCGAAGGTGTGTAACCCAAGTACATTTGTCTCCCATTTTTCCAACGAACTAGTCCAGCGGGCAGCTTCATGAGGGATTTCCGGCCTTATAATGGCGGCCAGGGAATCAATGAGAGTATGAATTTTATCGGGTCTGTAATAAAAATTGAGAAAATCTGCTACGCGGTTTATGAATAGTTCTTTAAAGGATTCATTTAACAATAATTTTTGAACCATCAGGTTGCTCCACAGCTCGGCATTAGTATTAGAATAAATCGTGATGCCATTCCAGGATTGGTTTGTGTATGCCCGATCCATATCCCAAAGCGTCAGTCGCCATTTTCCAGCGGCTGTTTTTTCTTTAAAGGCGAAGGCACCCCATCCCCAACTGCGATATTCTGTGCACTGTACCATGGCCTGAAATGATAAAATATTTTCAATATCAGCCATACTTTTAAAGGTATCATAATTTGAAGCAATGGATAAATCAGTGTTTTCAATAAAACTCCAGAAAGAATTCCAATCATCAATGGTCCCGGCTCGCAGCAGGACGCGGCTTTTATCAAAACGGATTAAATCAAAATTAGCGTACCCCAAATGATCTTCTATAAATATGTCATTAATACTTTCCCTGATATTATAAATGCCCCAGTAATCATTATTGAGGTATAAAACAGCAAAATTACCAGCGGATGTTAATCCGCCTGTTCTTTTCCAGCCCTCACTCACTAAAGGATCCCGCAAAAGTGTTCCTAAGGAATTAGAGAGCGATATATCATCATCATAGCCTGATCGAAGCACCAGATTTTTAAAGGATTGCACAGCGGGTAGGCCAAACATATCATATTCCAGCCTATCCTGACCATATCCTTTTTTAAAAAATAAACGAAAAGATTTTTTAGGAAGTGATCGCGATGTTTTGCCTTGAATACGAATACCTCCCAAAAAACTATTTATTCCATCTTCCTTAAAATAATGATTTGATACCGGCCTCTCCCAAAAAGCGCCTCCCAATAGATAGTTCCCGTATATACCAATAGAATCGCTGAACAAATTAGTGGGATCTGTAATTATTGACAAAACAGGTAAGTTAAACTCTTCGTCAATAAAATAGGCATTACTTATTGTGGCGGAAGGGATGTATCCATCTTTAAAAGCGCGCACCGAAAAAACTGAGGAATTATTAATAGTAACCGGTGTGGTGATTGGCGTGTCAGAAACGGTAGGCGTGTTTCCATTTGTAGAATAAAAGAGTGTAGCTTCGCTGTCAGTATTGGTTACGATTACATTAACGCTGCCGCTATATTTTCCTGATGCTGTTTCGATTACGGGTTCGTTTACTATACCCATATAACCGGATCCATTGGCTATGCCGGGGGTTGGTCTTGAAAAATATTTAAAAACAGCCGGGTTGGAAGCAGATCTTCCATAAGAATAATTTGCTGTTTGTTCGGGGAAAGAAACAGAGTCTATTATCGTAAGTCCGTTATTTGCCGTAAGAATAATTTGTTCACCAGCTGATGATAACTGAAAATTGAGATGCAGGACCCCTGTCTCAGGATTGCTGTCTGCCCATAATATTAAAAAGGAATCAGGCTGGATGATCGTCAAATTGGATCCACCAGGTATAATAGATTTATAAGGATCATCGGGGTCATCGCTCATATACATGCCTGCAATATCGATCACTGAGTTAGATCCGTTAAATAATTCAATCCAATCACTATGATTTAAATTCTCATCTCTGATTGAATTTATATTACTTGCCACAAACTCGTTTATCAGCAAACCCGATTGGCTATATAAGGCCTGTATGTTGAAAAATAAAAAAAGAAGAATAATCTTCACTATTTAAGCTTATCCTTAAATTGTTTTCTGAATTTTTGAACTTTTGGATCTATCACCAGCCGGCAATAAGGCTGATTTGGATTCAGCTCATAGTAATTCTGATGATAATCTTCTGCTTCAGAATAGTTGGAAAGAGGCACAATTTCTGTAACGATCGGATCTTTATAAATTCCTGCCTCTTCCGTTTCCTGCCTGGATTTTTCCGCTATCTTTTGTTGTTCCTTATTGTGATAAAAAATTACTGAGCGGTATTGTGTTCCTACATCTCCTCCCTGACGGTTAAGAGTCGTCGGATCGTGCGTTAGCCAAAACACATAAAGTATATCTTTAAAAGAAATTATTTTTGGATCAAATTTTATAACGGCGACTTCAGCATGTCCTGTGTTTCCTGTACACACTTCCTTGTAAGTTGGATTCGCTACATGTCCTCCGGCATAGCCGCTGATTACGCTGTGCACACCCTTTAAATCCTCAAAAATAGCTTCAATGCACCAAAAACATCCTGCTCCTAAGGTGGCAGTTTCTAAATGATCCGAATTTTCCATTATTACATCTTTCTTTTTAATATCCTGAGAGGTTAGTATAGTTGTTGATACTGTCATTATGCAAACGATTAGTGCTGTAAATATAAACGATTTTTTGATTATTTGTCCTTTCATTAACAGGTTCCTTTACTTAAATACTTGTATCAATATTAACAAAAAAATTGTGTTTTACTAAAAAATATTGAAAATTTTACATTTAAATTAATCTGATCAGGCATGCAAATAATTTCGACAAATATAGGCAAACCTAAAACTGTTCTCTGGAAAGCCCAAAAAGTGACCACTGGTATTTTTAAAGAGCCTTTGGATCTTCCCCTCCATTTGGGAACGGAGGATGTTAAAAATGACCATGTAAATGACAGAAGGGTGCATGGCGGAATAGATAAAGCGTGTTATCTTTTTTCTGCGGATTATTATAGCTATTGGCAGAAAGAATATCCTGATCTGGATTGGAAATACGGGATGTTTGGTGAAAATTTAACGGTGACAGGCCTGAATGAAGAAAAAGTCTATATAGGTGATATTTACCTGGTTGGTGAAGCACAGGTGCAGGTATCTCAGCCCCGTCAGCCTTGCTACAAATTGGGCATAAAATTCAAAGACCAGTCGATTTTAAAGAAATTTATAAAACATAATCACCCCGGTTTTTACGTTCGCGTATTACAAGAAGGGCACGTCCGCATAGGTGATGAATTTATGCTGCAAAAGAGTGCCGAGAGCGCATTATCAATAAGTGCTTTTTTTAAGAGTCTTTATCGGAAAAAACTATAAACTCATTCATAAATCTGCACAAAGCGTTTTTTACCACCCTTTTTCCTTTTTTAAATTCTCAATCTGGGCGTAATGGTGATTGCCGTGCCAGGCATATAAAGCGAGGTTTTTTTCCAATGTAACTTCTTTTCCGGACTGTGGATGAATGAAAGAACGCTTTAAATCCTCCTGCGATAAGTGTTTTAACAGGTAAGTCCATTTTTTATGCAGTGCTTCCAGCAAATCCAGAGCGATATCAACTGGGCCTTCATGATCCGCCAGTTCGGCCCAACGATCCTCATAATAGGCTTTTATCGTTGGTTTGTCTTCAGTAAGTGTCCATTTAAAACGAATGAAACTGCTCATGTGACTATCTACAAGATGATGAACGACCTGGCGAACTTTCCAACCCTGTGGTCGATAGGGGGTATCGAGCTGTTCATCATTTAAGTGTGAGACCAGGCTTCTTAGTTGCGCCGGAAAGTCAGCAATTGTGGATATCCATTCATCGATTAATTCATTCGTAATATTTTTTACTGGTTTAAACCTGCCGCTAGGGTAACGTAATTTTTCTAAAACCTCTTCATTCATATGTGATCCTTTGTCTGTTAATTTCTTTTTTTGTAATGTGCCAGGAAATCATTCCTATGATTGAGTTCGAAATTACCGCCGCAAAAAAAATCCCAGTTAAGCCAAAATTTTCTGAAAGCAGCCAGGCCAGAGGTATATATATTAAAAACATTTGTGCCAGGCTCAATAAACCGGATTTGATAGGTCTGTTTAAAACATTGAGTACCGTTGTAGAAATCATATTAATTCCTACAAATACAAAAGCAGAGGGTACGATCCACAGATATAGGGCGCCAATTCTAACAACCTCACTATCTTCATTAAAAAGAGCCACAATATATTGTGAAGAGAAACTGATTGCTATCCAGGCAACAATGCCAAAAAGAATTACAAATTTATAGGACCCGGAAACAGAAATAATTATTCTTTTAAATAATTTGGCCCCGGCATTTTGTCCGACAAAGGGGCTAATTACCGAAGATAGCGCCATAAATGGTGTTAAAGCTAAAATTTCAATACGTGATCCTATCCCAAAAGCGGCAACTGCCGCAACACCATAAACAGCGATCATTTTTGTAATGATACCTGTGCCAATAGGGAATAATACGCGTGTAATAGCTGTGGGCATACCGATTTTTAATACCTGCGAAAAGGAATGAAACACTTCTGAAAGTCTTGGTTTTATAAATGAAATCATTTTTTCGCGATAACCTAAAATATACAACGCTGCAATCAATGTAATTGCCCGTGAAAAAAGAGTAGCTAAAGCCGCTCCTTTTATACCCATTGCCGGAATTGGACCAAAACCAAAAATCAAAATGGGATCCAGAATTATATTTGCTGTCACGGCTACCATCATAATTTTACTTGGTGTTTTGGTATCGCCCGTAGCTCGAATTGCGTTGTTTCCTACCATTGGGATCATAACCAGAATAACACCAGAATACCATATGACCATATATTCTTTTAAATAAACCATGATTTGTCCGGAAGCACCAAAAAATGAAAATAGCGGATCAATGCTCAACAAACCTGCCAATACGCCAACGATAGAAATTAAAAATATCAGGATGAGCGAATCTGTGGTTAAACGCTGTACTTTTTGTTGATTACCCTCACCAATAGCCCGTGATACAACGGCGGATGTTCCTGCTCCTATACCCAGGGCCAGGCTCACAAAAAAAAGGACTACCGGAAAGGTGAAAGTTAAAGCGGCCAGCTGCTCTTTCCCCAACTGACCGATAAAATAAGTATCTGTCAAATTAAATAGTAACATACCTGCCAGCGCCGCCAGCATGGGCAGAGTCATTTTTATAATAAGAGGAGCGATAGGTCCATGAATTAGCTTGGCCGGGCTTTGCTGAGACATATAAGCTATCGACCTATGTGAGGTAATCCAGAATTAAATTCGTCGATTCAATGATGCGCTGGTCGCGTTCTCTTAAATCGGGTTCAAAAGGTTTTCCCGTAATATGTTGTAATCCCTCGATATAGCGCACAGCTATTTCATTAGCCTGCCGCGCTGTAAATTGCTGATTTTTTTCTTTAACCATACCTCGCGCAAATTCTTTGGAAAAAGAGATGGGCTTACCTTCGCGCATAGCTGGCTTACCAGTATCATTAATTTTCCAGAAACGGGAAGAATCCATGGTGTAAAGTTCATCAGCAGCTACAATATGTCCCTGAGCATTTACCCCGTGTTCTGTTTTTGTATCAACCAGTACCATACCTTTTTCCGCTAAATATTGAGTGATAATGCCAAAGGCCATAATTGAGGAATTTCGTATTTGGTTATATTGAGCCTCGCTACAAATATTATTTTCAAACAGATAGTGCGGATCAATTGTTTTATCGACCTTATCTTTTGTGGATGGCGTATCCATTATATACGGGAGCAGACCGTTTGGGATTAATTCACTCTCTTCAATTTCGTGCCCGGCGTATTGAAACCTGGAGATGCCTTCTTGTTTTGCCCTGAGCCAGTGCTGGTATAAAGAGGTAGATGTAGAACTCTCGGCCATATACATGCGCAATACATTTTCCAGCATTATGAGCTGCAGGTTTTCGGCCGG
>CAVRRG010000077.1:0-17152 GCA_963723365.1 Calditrichota bacterium
AGCACGTCAACTTTTTGTCCAAGTAAATTATAGACGTTTAAATTAACTTGGCTCTGTTTTGGTAATTGATATTTTATTGTTGTCCTGGGGTTAAAGGGGTTCGGGAAGTTTTGTCCCAACTTAAAGGTATTAATCGTTCGATCCCTATCCTGATTATCAATAGCATTGATTTCATCAATTAATTGAAATCGTATAGCATCGGTTCGAATTACCGGTCCAGTTGTACTATTTCCGGTATCCTTGAGCCATAGCTCTATTTCGTTATTTGCCGGAAGATACACGGTTCCTATAGTTACCCAATTACCGCTGTTCAAATTTTGGTCCACATGATATGATGCCTGTATAACGCCATCTATTTTTACTTCATATAAAGCATCATCGGTAGAGTTAACAGTTCTAGGGACAATTATGAGAATATTATAATTCCCGTTCTTACTTAGAGTAGTATTAAATAGTGCAGAAGCAAGGGGATTGCTGTTAAGATAAGCATAACGGCTTGTTGGTCCGTAAATATTGGCCACACTTGTGTGCCATTCACCATACTCTTCATATTGATCACCGTCTTCATTATCGATTGTGTGGAAATATTGCAGCACTTCTGCAAACACTCCTATCAAAATCAAAGGGTCTTTCGGGTCATCTGAAATAAGTTCCAACGTATCAATTTGTGTTCCAATTTCATTGGAAACAAAAGATAATGGCACCGTTACTGTTGACATGGGTGGAATTGAAAAAGGAGTGCTGCTATTCAGTATTACCAAATTTTTAACAGAGCGCAGTGCGGTTATGTGCAGATCATAAATACCCCTGTTTGAAATTTGCAGCAAATATTCAACGCTGTCTTCCACACTTACCTGGCCCAAATTAACAAATCTTTCACCGATCTCAATAGCGCGCTCGCGAACCAAAGGTGTAATTTTCAGAACATCAGCCGCCAGCAGTCTTCCTGCCTGATTGTGACCCATAGCTTTCATTTCTACTTTGATCTCACTTCCTTGTTCTGCCTGCTACTGTTGATAGAAAAACCCACCGTTTGGGCGCTACACCATCGTTTACTATTATGGTGTCTAATGCAATTTGATCATACAATATCAAAAATTGCAGCTGTTGCGCTTGGTTAGTAATATCCGGAAACTGGATAAAAAGATTATAGTATGTTGCCTGTGGCACCTGGTAGTTCCATGATACTGATGCGGAGTCGTTAGCAGTCAGGGTTGTAATTCTGGAATCGATCCCCCAGGCATACTGTGCCGATGTGCTCCAGTTGCCATATAATTCCGCATATCCTTCATCCGAATTGTCAATATATACATCATCCGGAAGATAGGAGAGAAAGGCCATTGACTGATTGCCCATAGTATCACAGACGGTGACTCCCGCTTTAGCTAAGGTGTTTAAGGGAACGGGTTGGATTGTGCGCCATTGATTAGTGCCTGTCGCAGTGCACTCCAATACAGAATATACTTCGTATATATCCTTAATGGCCACGAATGGCTGCTGCTGAAAGATGTCCTCATCAACCTCTATATTAAAATGCACATCATTTCCGGATAGCTCATCGCTTATATTCAAAACAGGAGGCAGTGAATCGCTGCTGTTTCGCCATAGCTGCATAGCTTCAATAGCGCTGCAATATTTAAATTCCACATCCGGATATATGGCTGCAGACTGATGGGCCAGGTCGTTAATCAGTTGCATATTTTCGGGAAAATCTGTTTCCGGTAAATGTGCCCAAAAACAGGCTACCTGGTCCGGGCCCCTCTGGGCGGCGGCAAAAACTGTATCCATATAATCATTAACCCGTGTTTTCCAAAAGGAAGCAGAACGTACCTGCCAACCCGGTCCGTCTCCGGGAATTTGATAATTGTCGGGGGCAGGATGATACGGAATAAAAGCAGATGGCGCCTGCGACCAGTCGAAAATATTATCGATGGGTTCAGGATCCTCTGTGCGTCGGGCCGGATAATCGTTATGCAGGCTGTAAGGAAGTATCCTTGAATCAAGCCAATTTTGCCATTCATTGTCCATATAATGCCAGCCGCTGCGAAATGAAACAGGAAAAGTCTGTTCTTCCAAAAGAAATTGGGCAAGTGTGACATTAAAATCAGCAAGTGATTCCATAAAAGTTTGCGATTGATTCCAATAGTACAGACCGTCCCGATCGTAATCTGACCAGAAAAAGGTGTGATAGTGCAGAGAAAGTTCATCTCCATTTTGTATTACATTTTCACCGTGATACTTTTTCATCAAATACAAGGTCATAATATTGGGAACAGGGAAATTAGTATTGGTGGCATGGCGGAAAATATTCCCGGCCATCATCCACCAGGTCATTTTCATCGGTTGTCCATACGAATCGACTAAATCAGCTCGGAAAGCTGGATCCATTACGGTGTAAGCATTTTGTGCGGGGTCTGTGAAAAGAGACTGATTATACGTGCAATTATATCTCGCGGTATTCATACCATCCCAGATGGCGGTATCTGAGCCAATCACCAGGTATACTTTACCGGCTGCTAAATAGCTGCCTGTTAATCCTAAAACGAAAATGGATGATAGAAAAAAATTAAGAACCTTTTGACAGCTCATAATACCCTCAATGATTAGCAGTATTGATCTGAAATTCAACCTTTAATCTGGATCAGGCACACTAAAACTTCAATTTGAGGTGCAAGAGGTATCAAATTAAACAATATATTTAGGAAAGAAAACACATTTTTTACTGCAAATTTAAAGCAAACACTATTTTTATTTTAGACTAAACTTCGTACTATTGTATGAATTCTAATATCAGGCTACAGCTAAATCCTGCCTGAAGAAGGTTAAGAATGGACCTATATATCAGACAAGCTCATCTTGCAGATTTACCGCACATATATCATATCTGTCTAAAAACAGGCCTGTCCGGATTGGATGCAACGGCTGCTGTTAGCGACAAAT
Source organism: Calditrichota bacterium (assembly GCA_963723365.1). Classification (GTDB taxonomy): domain Bacteria; phylum Calditrichota; class Calditrichia; order Calditrichales; family J004; genus CAVRRG01. Next base: position 2,941 of record CAVRRG010000077.1, read on the forward strand.
ATATTATTGGTCAATATTTTGCCGCGCCTTATCTACACCATGAGATTGATTTGTGTTTTGTAGTCACAAATGGCCTGATTCCCCTGGGTTATATTTTAAGCGCAGCCCAGACAACAGTATTCAATGATTGGATGAATAAAAAATGGCTGCCGGAAATTCGTAATCATTATCCGTTAACGTTGAAGCCAAAAAGCGCCTTTGAAAAATTTATGATTGACGTTATTCATCGAGATTGCTCTTTCCAACCTTTTTTAAAAAAGTATCCAAGCCATTTACATATTGATTTGTTACCAGCCGCACAAGGTAAAGGATTTGGGAGAAAGCTTGTGCATGAATTAAAAGAAAAATTAAAATTAAAAGGTTCAGAAGGCTTGCACCTCTCTGTTGGAGAGAAGAATACAAATGCCATTAAATTCTACAACAGAATTGGTTTCTCGAATTTATTAAACAAATCCGGTGCCGTTTTCATGGTAATGGAGTTATAATTTCAAAGAAGAAATAAAAACATGGAGGGCTTATAAGAATGCAATATACTCAGCTTGGTAAACGCGGACCGCAAGTGTCTACGATTGGTTTTGGAGCCTGGGCCATTGGTGGTTTGAATTGGGGAAAGACAGATGACAGCGATTCGTTAAAGGCTTTAAACGAAGCCATTGAACAGGGCGTTACGTTAATAGATACCGCTGATGTGTATGGATTTGGACATTCCGAGGAATTGATATGCCGTGTCATAAAAAATCGCGGCAAAGGGAATGTTATCATTGCCACTAAAGCAGGAAATGATTTTTATAATGCAGACGCCGATGATGATGAGGGATACGGGGCCATAAAACAAACATATACAAAAGAATATTTGATCTCTGCTGTCGAAAAAAGCCTGCGCCGTTTAAACCTGGAAACCCTGGATATTTTACAGTTGCATAGTCCGGATCTTAAACATTTAGAGAAAGACGAGCCCTGGTCTGCTTTGCACTCTTTAAAAAAAGATGGCAAAATTAAACATGCCGGTCTCAGTATTCAATCATTTAAAGAGACTGAACAAGCCCATTTGCTGGACAGGCATGCCGACATCCTGGATTGCATCCAGGTCCGCTATAATTTATTAGAGAGAGAAGCTGAAGAACTGCTCTTCCCCAAAGCTGTAAAACATGGCATTGGAGTTATCGTAAGAATTCCGCTGCTATTTGGTTTATTGACCGGTAAATTTAACGCAGACTCCACATTTGCTGAAGATGATCATCGCAGAATGAATTTATCAGCGAGCAAGCTTGATCAATATTTTGCCAAACTTGAAAAGTATAAGCCGCTATTCGAGCATTATGCTGATCAAAGCAAAGCCCAGGTAAGTCTTAGATTTTGCCTGTCACATACGGCCTGCCACACTGCGATTCCCGGAGCAAAAACTGCTCTGCAAGTAAAAGAAAACAGTTCCAGTTCGGACCTGGGACCCATACCCGCAGACGAAATAAGGTCAATAGTTCAGGATATTGACGCAAAAAACTGAATGTATCTTGTTGGCGAAAAATTTGGAGATTAGGTGAACCTAAATATTTTATTGAAGCAAAGATTTATATTTTTCCTTCTATTCTCTTTACTTTTTGCAAAGGGATATGGTCAAAATAATTATATCCCTTATGATGATCGAAAAATATCCCCGGATTCATTACATTTTATCCAGATAAAAACAGATACAATCTTTAACAGTAATCAGATAATATCACTTTTAATTATTCAAAAAACTGCCCTTGACAGTTTTCGCTTTGAATTTGCCCACGCTAAATCGGATTTAATAAAAACAAGTTTATTAGCAGAAAGCAGAGATGCCGAAGCAGCTGTCAACGGGAGCTTTTTTAATATGGATAGCGGGGGAAGCGTTACCTATTTTGAAATAGATGACACGGTTATCAGCAAAACAAAAGACCCGGAATTAAAATGGAGCAAAGATGATAAATTACTAAATGGCGCCATTTTAATATTAGACAATAACAAAATAGAATTGCAGCCGGCACAGACCGATCAATTTTATGAACAATCAAAACGCGAGTCTGCTGTATTGATATCCGGACCTTTGCTTTTATTAAACTCCAAAAAAATGAAATTGCCTGACCGGAAATTTGTAAGCAAGCGCCATCCCAGAACCTGCGTGTGTATAAGGGAGCAGTCACTTTTAGTTATAACTATTGATGGCAGAAGTAGCGTTGCTCAGGGGATGAATCTATATGAAGCACAAGATTTTTTGTTGAAAATTGGCTGCAAGGATGCATTAAATTTAGATGGCGGCGGTTCAACGACTATGTGGATTAGGGGCAAGGGGGTTGTAAATTTCCCCAGTGATGATTCCGGTGAGAGAGTTGTTTCCAACGCGCTGCTGATTATTAAGTCCGCTAACCAGAATAAATGAATTTTTTATATGTATTGTATGGACATTCAGTAATAAGGCATGAATAAAAAGGCTTATGTACGCTCAGCAAATTTTGAGCCGGATTTTAATCAACTGCAACGGGTATTAAAAAGAAATATACCACAAAGACCTGTTCTGTTCGAATTTGCTCTGAATGATCGCATGCTGGGAAAACTTTCGGGGCAAGTCAGAGAAGACTGCTCGTCCCGGCTTGCACCTTTTAAACGACTAATAAGAGCTTTTAAAAATGCCGGATATGATTATACCACCATCTCTGCCTGGCGCACAAGCACACTTAGCTTTCCTAAAAATGAAATGGACCAGAAAAAGAGCCGCTCATTAAATTCAGGTACTATGATTAGCGATCGCAAAAGTTTTGAAATTTATCAATGGCCGGATCCTGAACATGGTGATTATGATATATACTATGATTTGCGCAAAGAATTACCTGCAGGAATGAAACTGATTGCCAGTGGCAACGGCGGTGTACTGGAGAATGTTATCGATCTGGCTGGATTTGAAAATATCAGCCTGATGTATATGCTGGATGAAAAGCTGGCTACAGATTTATTCGATGCTGTAGGATCCAGGTTACTTCGATTTTATGAAATTGTGGCTTCCATTGAAACTGTGGGGGCCTGCATTGTAAATGATGATTGGGGCTTTAAAAATCAAACGATGTTTTCTCCCGCTATGCTGCAACGATGGGTGTTTCCCTGGCATAAAAAAATTGTCGAAGTGATTCATAAAGCCGGGAAACAGGCCATATTACATTCCTGCGGTCAACTTAAGGATGTTATGGATATGGTCATAGATGATCTTAAATTTGATGCAAAACATTCTTTTGAAGATCAAATAACTCCGGTAGAACAGGCATATGAAAAATGGGGAGAGCGCATTGCCATCCTGGGCGGTATTGATGTGGATTTTCTGACCCGCAGCACACCTGCAGAGATTAAAAAGCGTTCAAAACTCATGCTTGAAAAAAGTAAACATGGGAGCTACGCATTAGGCTCCGGCAACAGCATTCCCGAATATATACCAGACGAAAATTACCTGGCAATGATATCAACGGTAAATATGTTATAAACAGATATTCCCTAAGACAGGAAAATGAAATGGAAAAACTTTTACATAATCTTTCGCTGGCCATTGAGTTGGGGAAAAAAGATAAAAACTCTCCTTATCCTCCAGACAAGGTTGGCAAGGACGGAGCAGTGGAACTTACTTTGCAGGCAATTAAATCCGGAATTGATCCGCAAATGATCCTTAACAATGGTCTGCTACCGGGCATGAGACGTATAGGTGAAAAATTTGCCGAGGGTGAGGCCTTTATTCCGGATATGCTTATCGCTGCCAGTGTTATGAATGCCGCCCTGGAGCACCTCAAACCATATATTTCAAAAGGGCAAGTCAAATTAAAAGGAACTTTGGTTCTGGGCACAGTGCAGGGTGATCTGCATGATATTGGTAAAAACCTGGTGAAAATGATTTTTGAAGGCAGTGGCTGGCAGGTTATTGACCTCGGAACGGACGTGGACAGCAAACAATTTGTTGAGGCTGTAAATGAGCATCCTGGAGCGATTGTTGGAATGAGTGCTTTGTTGACAACAACCATGCTTAATATGGAAACTGTCGTAAAGGATTTACGAAAAAATAATCCGCGGACAAAGATTTTTATAGGCGGAGCGCCGCTTTCAGAATCCTTCTGTAAACAAATTGCTGCTGACGGCTATTTCCCTGATCCTCATAGCTTTGCCAGTTCCCTTGATTCGACGATTGAATAACACCAATACAGTATCATTAATAATTTTTTTACCCCGACATGCATTCTCAGGGATTTTGTATTTTTAGAAATACCGGGAGAGACGAAGATTAAAAATTTGCCATGCTGGTTCGATTCTCTACAGCTGGTTTTTAAAATTTAACAAAAATACTGAAAATTCTCTTAAAACAAGTTTGTAATATGGATTGTATGTATTATATTTAGACAAGTTCTCGTCTATCATATAGCATTCAATTATTCTAATCAGGAGTTTTTTAAATGAAAAAACAATTCTCCTTTTTCTTACTTTTTTTACTGACCTCCTTGCAATTTTTAAGTGCCGGCACAACCGGAAAAATAACCGGAATTGTAAATGATATCAAAACAGGTGAGCCTTTAGCCGGGGTTAATGTTTACCTGCAAAACACCGCAATGGGCTCTGCAACTGATGTTGATGGTTATTATGTTATTCTAAACGTACTTCCCGGTAAATACGAGCTGGTCGCTTCATATGTCGGTTATGCCGATTATATCGTAAAAGAAGTTGCTGTTAGTACGGACTTAACAACACGTATTGATATCAATTTAAGTGACAACGTCCTTGAAACAGAGGAAGTTGTGATAACTGCTGTGCGCCCGGTTGTCCAAAAGGATGTTGCAGGAAGCGTAGCCATTATTTCCTCCGAGAGAATCGAAGAATTACCTGTTTCAAGTATAACGGAAGCTATTGGTTTACAGGCCGGTGTTACATCCTCACTGGGAATCAGGGGCAGTGGTTCAGACCAGGTAGCATTAATGGTTGACGGTGTATTGCTGCGAGATGAGCGTAATAATTCCCCCATAACCAATATTCCAATGAGTGCTGTAAGCGAAATAACCGTGCAGGCTGGCGGTTCAGATGCCCAATATCACAATGTACGATCTGGTGTGATAAACGTAATAACAAAAGAGGGCGATCCAAATCTATATAACGCCACCCTGACAGTTAAAACGAGTCCTGTGCAGCAGAAAAATTTTGGCGGGTCTCCTTATGATGCGGATTCCTATTATAACAGGCCTTTTTTAGATCCTGAAGTGGCTTGGACCGGCACAGAGAACGGTGCCTGGAGCGTATATGAGCGCCGCCAATATACAGATTTTGAAGGCTGGAATGCCCTGGCGGAAAAAACACTGCAGGACGATGATCCGACAAATGACCTTACTCCTGAAGCTGCTCAGAAAATTTTTAAATGGCAGCACAGAAAGCAGGGTCAAATCGCTGAAGGTGATTATAATGTAGACTTCGGATTTGGCGGCCCCGTCCCTTATTTCAGCCAGGATTTGGGTAATCTGCGCTTTTTTGGCTCATACCGCAAGGAAAGCAACAAGTATCTCATGTCTCTTGCTACAGATGGGCGTGTTGATGAAAGTTATATGTTAAAATTAACTTCAGATATATCTCCTGATATGAAGCTTTCGCTGCTTGGTTTTTTTAGTGAGACCAGCGGAACATCCAACTCGAGGTCAGGAGGTACAAATATCATAAGCACAACCGGAGAGATCGCTGCACTGCTAAACCAGACTGGCCACACCCAGGATTGGCGAATATGGGTACCGGGGTATCTTTCCAGAAGCCAGCGCTATAATCATTCCATCTCCGCCAAATTTACCCATGTTTTAAGTCCGACCTCTTTTTATGATGCCCAGATAAAACGCGTAGGTACAATTTACGAAACGGGTCACATCCGCCGTCGTGATACCGAAACACTTTATGAAATTTTCCCCGGGTATTTTCTCGATGAAGCCCCTTATGGCCACTACGACTTCCCTGTTACCAGTATTGACGGTATGTCTATGGGTGGCTCTATTGGCAATTCAAGGGATTCCAGCGAGATTTATACGTATAGCGCCATGGTAGATTATGTTAACCAGATAAACCAAGCTAATGAAATAAAAGCGGGTTTTGAATTTGTATACAATGATTATCAAATGAATTTTGGAAGTGTTAATAAACAATTGCCTGAAGGTACTTTTCGATCAAAATTTACCCAAAATCCCATAAGGTTAACAGGTTATATCCAGGATAAACTTGAATATGAAGGCTTTATATCAACAGTCGGTTTTATCGCGGAATATACAGACCCCAATGACAAATGGTATAATGTTGATCCCTTTGAAGTGGACTTTTTCACAACAAACTACAGCCCCGAAGATGAGGAACTATTCAAGACAAAAGAAGCCAAAGCGCGTTTTACCATCAGTCCCCGTTTGGCCATATCGCATCCTATTTCAGAAACAGCAAAACTTTATTTTAATTACGGTCATTACCGCCAGATAGCAACTGCGGAAGCGTTATACCGTGTGCAACGCGGAACGGGGGATATTCTGGATCGTATTGGAGACCCGACTATTAATTTAGCAAAGACGGTTTCGTATGAGTTGGGTTACGACCAGGCATTGTCCGATGAGTATCTTTTCCATTTAGCCGCTTATTATAAAGATGTAACAAATCAGCAGGATTATACCCGCTATGTAGGTGCTGGAGCGGCCAGCAGCGTTAACTATTTTCAGTTAACCAATAATAGCTATGAAGATATTCGTGGCTTCGAAGCGGATATTACCAAAAGAACAGGCCGCTGGGTTACAGGAATGATCAATTTTGAATACAGGGTAAATACATCCGGTTTTTTTGGTATAAAGCAAATTTATTTAAGCCCATCTGAGCAAAGAGAATATTTACGAAGTAATCCGTCACAAAGTAAACCCATTCCGCAGCCACGTTTAAAAAGTACTATTGATTTTCATACGCCATATGGTTTTGGTCCAAAAATTTTGGATCAACATCCATTGGATAATTGGCATTTCAATTTTTTAACGCGCTGGACCGAGGGGTCATATTTTACATGGAATCCGCTGGGCATTTCAAGTGTATTCGCCAACCTGCAATGGAAAGATTATTTTAATGTGGATTTAAAGATTTCCAAAACATTCAGTTTTGACATTATTGATGTAAAATTTTTCGCGGATATCTTAAATCTCGGTAACACTAAAAACTTTTCAGGACTTTCTTTCTTTGATCAATTCGATTACAATGATTATATGTATTCCCTGCATTTGTCCAACTCAAAAACATCAAAGCTTGGCTATAGCGGAATCCCCGGAAACGATGAGCCGGGTGATGTCCGTAAAAAAGGTGTTGATTTTGTGCCAATGGAGTGGACTGCCAACCAGGGGAATATGACTGCCTGGAACCAGGATGCGATTTACTATGTAGCGAGCACAAAAGATTATTTTGAATATAACACTGATTTAGCTTTGTGGGAGCAAGTAAGTTCCAGCAGAATAAACAAAATAAAGAGTAATAAAGCTTATATCGACATGCCAAATCATACGTATTTTACATTTCTGAATCCAAGACAAATCTTCTTTGGGGTAAATATTTCATATAAGTTTTAAAATCAAGGAAATTCCATGAAACAGATAATTATTGGATTTTTAATTTTTTACTCAATTGCTTTTGCTGATGACAGTAAATGGATAGCTATTGGTAACCTGCATAATTGGTATGCCAGTTCAGGTTCGGAAAGGGAAGTGGGCAGACGTGGTTTAATTCCCGACCAGCAGGATGGTCTGCGCTGGCCGGCCTTATATCAATACCAGGATGTGCAGGCTGCTAAAGCTTTATGGATTGGAGTCACAGACTACAATGATCCATTATCTAACGGGAAAAACTTTGCCCATAAAGTCGTTCATAACGGGCCCCGTGTGTTAAACGAGCAGAGCGAATTTATACCCGTCGAATTTAAACTTATCGGTAAATTTGATCATCCCCTGGTTACAGTGGACGGCACACCGGCTTCCAATACTCAATTTGATGATTTAGTGGATGAAATTGATGAAACATTGGTATCGGACAGGATGATTTACAATGTAGTAAATACGGGCATCGGTGTTACAATGACACGTAAAATCATGGCCTGGAGTCAGCAAAATCATGACAATTATTTTATATATGACTATGTCTTTGAAAATACCGGTATTATTGATAATGAGGGAACGGTAGTAAACCAGACTCTTGAAGGTGTGGTATTCTTTTTTCAATATCGTTATGCACCTACACGTGAGATAGGACCTTATGGTTTTAATTGGGCTCCTCAATCTACATCCTGGGGACATAGCACTATGAATGATGTGCGCGGTGAAGATCCAAATTCCGGTGATCCTTTCAGGGCTTTATTCACATGGCTGGGATTACATTCCGGTCAATCTGTCAATATAATTGGCGGACCTAATGGAGGAGGAGACGGGAAATTAGGTGCATCACAGTTTGTTGGAACAGTTGTTTTGCATGCCGATACCTCGCCCCAAAATCAGGCCGATGATCCTAACCAGCCCTCTACAACGCACTACCTTGGATCGGATTTAGGTATCCAGTCGGGCAACGATCAGTTTAATTCTGCCCAAATGACAGCGGAATATAACGCCATGACCCAGGGGCACGCGCTTATAAGACATGCCGATGCTGTCGGGACCGGCTTTGCCGATGCTTTTGGCGGAACAGGCGGAGGCTTTTCGCAGACACAAGGTTATGGCCCTTATACTTTAAACCCTGGTGAAAGTATACACATTGTTGTGGCAGAGGGTGTAAACGGATTAAGCAGGCAAATGCAATATGATGTTGGCACAGAGTGGCTGAATTTGGGTGGTCTTAGTGATCAACAAGCGGCAATCGATTATAAAAATCAATGGGTTTTTACGGGACGGGATTCTCTGTTTGAAACTTTTAACCGGGCCATAAATACATACCAGAATGGCCTGGTTGTGCCTCCTCCTCCTCCTGCCCCGGAACAGTTTGCTGTGAATTCGGGGGGTGACAGAATTTCGTTAAGCTGGTCTTCAAATGCTGAAAGCGCACCCGGATTCAGCGGGTATAAAGTATACAGGGCAATACAGAAACCGGATACAACCTTTGAAGTAGTTTTTGCCTGCGGTCCCGGCACAGCACACCCGGAAATTGTAAATGAATTTGATGACAGAACACCGCAACGCGGTTTTGATTATTATTATTACATCACCTCATTTGATGATGGCTCTGCAAATCAGATTAAACCCGGAACTCGGTTGGAAAGCAGTAAATTTTTTACCTTAACAAATGAACCCGCTTTTTTAAAGCGCCCTCCGGGAAACAGGCTTTCTGCTATAAGGGTCGTACCTAATCCTTTTAATATCAGGGCCCGGCAAATTCAATACGGTAGCGCCGATGGTAAAGACAGGCTTTTATTTGTTAATCTGCCGCCAACATGTAAAATAAAAATTTACACTGAGCGAGGTGATCTTATAAAAACAATTGAACATACGGATGGCAGTGGAGATGAGGAGTGGAATTCCATTACTTCATCGCGCCAGACAGTCGTTAGCGGCTTATATATCGCCTATATTGAAGTTCTTGAAGATGATTTAGATGCAGAAACTGGCGAATTAAAATTCAGAAAAGGCGAATCCACGTTTGTTAAATTTATCATTATCCGTTAAGAACAAAGAGGATAGTATCATGCGAAGTATTTTTAGTATAATTCTTATATTTTTTTTAATGAGCTGTGATGAATTTAAATCTGAGAGCTTTTCCACTTCCACAACGGATAGTAAAGCGATTGATGCCTTGGCAGATAGCGTAAGTAAACCTTTTTCCACAAAGTTGTTAAATGATTATAAAAGCTCCTGGGTAAATAGCCGTTTAGACACCATTCGCACTGCTTTACATGATTCATTAACAGCAAACGGCGTTGTGTGTGAGGTGCTGGACACGGCTTACACGGTTAGTGTTTCAGCGGCCAATGATACCAGTTATGCTGCCTTCTCTGGCACTACTGCCGGGATAATTGTCTTTATTGGAGAATATATTGATTTGAATATTATTGATGCGGCCGGCAACGCTTTTGCCGCTGATGATTTCTCAATGGAACTCTCAACTGTATATGAAAGTCTTAATGGCATGACGACAACGGATCATTATTTAAAGTCACGGTATGTTTTTAGCGCGCTGCCTCAAAATACAGTTCTGCAGTTCATTAAAACAGAACAGACCCTAAGAAACAACTTTAAATTGATAATTAACCAATAAAGATTTTTTCTTCAAGTTCAAACTAAGATTGTTTTGGAGAACAATAGATATGAAAAAATATAACTTACTCTGCATAAGTTTCATTTTGTTAATTTCCTGCTCACACCTTTTTGGACAAACGAAACTTGCACAAACCGGATTTCAGTTTCTGAGCGTGCAGACAGACGCCCGCGCGGCTGCTATGGGCGAAGCATTTACAACCATTTCCGGTTCCTCCTCTTCACTTTTTTTCAATCCGGCCGGTATTGCCGATGTCAGTGGAATGGTTGATATATCTTTTTCTACCATGGAATGGATTGCCAATATCAATTACAATTCTTTGAGCATGGCCTATAATCCCGATAGAGGTCAATATGGTGTATTTGGTTTGAGCATAATGTCTGTTGACTATGGAAATGATATATATGGTACAATGGTCTGGGGAAATAATGATGGTTTTATTGAAACCGGGAAAATTCAGGTCAATGCCATTGCCATAGGATTAGGATATGCCCGCAGCCTGACTGATAAATTTTCAGTTGGCGGACAGGTTAAGTGGGTAAGCCAGCATCTTGGAGAAAGTGTTATCCCTGAAGAGGGTGTTAAAAAAAACCTTACGGACGTTCTGGCATTTGATTTTGGTACTATTTACAAAACCGGTTTTAAAAGCCTGGCCATCGGTATGTCTGTTAGAAATTTTTCGCAGGAAATAAAGTTTGAAGAAGAAGGCTTGCAGCTTCCGTTAACTTTTAAAATTGGTGTCTCTGCTGACGCGACTGATTATTTTGAGTTTCCTGAAGAACAAAATATACTTGTTTCAATGGATGCCGTGCACCCGCGTTCTTTTGACGAATATATTAATTTTGGATTGGAGTACGGGTTCAGAAATATGGTTGCTTTGAGGCTGGGTTATGTGTCCGGACAGAGTGAATATGGCTTCGTTTATGGCGCTGGTTTTGAGTGGCTGGGATTGGCCGTTAACTATTCATATACACCGTTTGGTGTCTTTGATTCAGTGCAGCGTTTTTCATTATCATTTCTGCTTGATAATTAATTAAACGATGAGAAGTTGATCCCGAAGGAAAAAGGAGAATCAAAAAATGAGTAATTTTCTAAAAGTATTGATCATTTTAATCCCGGCTATATTTTTAAGCTGCACAGACAATCAGAAAAACGAAGTATGGCCTCCCAATTCTTCTGAAGATGCGGAAAGACCGCTAATCAGCAACATCTACCCCGATGCTATGACTATTGATGCGGATTCGGTCACTTTTGCCGGGGTCGGCATAATCTATATTGAAGGACAAAATTTTTCAGCCAATGTCAATGAAAATAATGTCTATTTTAATGGTGCCAAAGGAGCAATCCTTGAGGCCAGCACAACTCTTCTCAAAGTTAGGGTGGCCAATGTTGTTGATGACTCTATAAAAATTCAATTAAATGTCAAGGGTGCAACTCTCTATGCAGAGTACAATGGAGAAGCGTATTACAGCCCCTTTAAAACAAAAAATGCCGCTGTTAATTATTTTGCTATAGATCAGGATGTTGATGTATCGGGTCTGGCAGTGGATGCTGATGAAAATGTATATGTTTTAACAACAGATAGAGATATTCTAAAAATCAGCCATCCCGACAGCGCATTTGAGGAATGGGGCAGTGCTATTTTTGTCGTAACACCCTGTATGAGATTTGGACCGGGCGGAATTATGTATGTGACCCGCGGTACGAGAAGCCTCTATACTGCTGAGGCACCAGATTACAGAACGGTAAGGCTTCTTTCCATGCGCAATAATATATCGCACCTGGATTTTGATGAAAACGCCAACATGTTTGCCGGCGGCCGGGACGGCACAATTGAATTGTTAAGGACCAGTGACGGCTCAGATTCGACAATGGCCTCTTATCCTGATTATATAGTAACTTCCTTAAGGGTTTTTAATGGCTATGTCTATATCTCCGCGGAATATGACGGTGATGACAGCCTGGCAATAATGGAAGGAATTTGGAAAAACCAGATTTTAGACAGCGATGGTAGTCTCGGCAGTAACGAATTGGTATTCGACTGGGCTGCTTTCGTTGGCGAAAACGGACCGGCAATTACAGCGATTACATTTGATGAAGATGGTGAAATGTATATTGGTCAAAGCAAGGATGAAGCTATTTACCTGCTCAATGAAAGCCGCTACTTTTACCCTGAAATTTTAGATGCGCCCGTGACAACTTTAACTTGGGGTAACAGCAACTATCTATATTATAATAAGCATTCCAGTGATGCTACTGAGAGAACCTTGGTGCGCATTGAATTAACAAAAAATGGTGCACCATATTATGGACGTTAAAAGTTAATTTAAATTTAATACTCTATGCAGAAAGGAGGATCTTTAATTTGTTCAACGGAATAGAATAATACATTAATCATAAAAGGAGTAAATGTTATGAAGAGATTGATAATAGGATTTGCGATTAGTTTATTCGCGGTCAGTTTAGTAAATGCTCAAGTTTGGGAATATGACAGTGATTTTGCTGTCGGAGGAGATCCGCATGCGGTTCTTGTAACACCGGACGGTAAAATATGGGTTGGCGGTTATCTTAATCCTAAAGATACATTGATTGTTGAACAGGATACATTAATTACAAACGCCATTCGAATTTACAATCCTGACGGATCGTTGGATGCCAAAATCCGGACTATAACAGTTGACGGTGTCACAGATACCATAGTAAATTCAAATCGTGGGATGTCCCTTGATCCTGATGGTAACGTCTATTTCAGTAATTGGGATGTTTTGTACAGAATTAACTATCTGACGCGAGAAGGTATGCACAAAGCCCAGCCTCGACCCGGATCATCTTTAACAGAAGCAGCGGGAACCGCAGATGGTTATACCTATTTAGCCCATGTTGGCGGTGGCCTTCCAGCTTACATATTGGATGAAGATCTGGCTCTTTTCAGCTTTGTTGATGATACAGTAGTGGGTTTGCAGAGATCTATCCTTGTTTCGGCGGATGGAAATAATGTTTATTTTGGAAAAATATATTCAGGCGGCGGAGAAGGAGTTCGTCAATATCAAAGCACAGATGAGGGAGGCGCCGAGTCTGAATCGTTTGCTTTGGTTGACACTTTTGGTACCAATTTTGATCCTACAGGTACTATTGTGAATAGCAACATGTGGGGCCAGTGCTTAGATTGGGATGCAAATGGACTCATGTGGGTTGGAACTTATTGGGATGTTGGAGCGAATGATTTTACGGGATGGTATGCGCTGGATCCTACACAGGATTGGGCCATAGTTGACACAATTGGTCATAGTTTTGGTTCTTATGTAGCAGGCGTTGCCCCTGAGGGGGGTTCTTTTTATTCCCCACGGGGAATTGCCTTCAGTGCAGATGGTATGACTGCTTATACAGGAGATTTTGATGGCGGTTTCGTGAAGAAGTGGACGAATGCTTCTCCCAAAGGCCCCGGTAGTGATCTTATTCCATTATCAGAGTTAGTACTTATTACTTCTCTAAAAGATGATGGAAAATTATCAATCGCTGTTGATTTTGAATTAAAGCAAAATTATCCAAATCCCTTTAACCCAAGTACCACGATTCCTTTCAGTGTTGGTGCAACAAAACATGTAACATTAAAGGTTTATGATGCGCTGGGTCAGTTGGTTGCTACGCTCATTAATGAAAGACTGGCTCCAAGTAACTACAGTTACCAGTTTGACGGAAGTAACCTTTCAACCGGTACGTATATTTATCGCTTGAATGTTGACGGACAATTGGTTAGCAAACGTATGTTATTAATTAAGTAGTTTTTTATTTTTGTATCTAAACCGGCACTCTTTGTGCCGGTTTTTTTTAATTAAAATTGGCTATAACGTATGCAAACAACCAGCGCTTTTCACTTTGATAATACCCGATATTCAGGATTAAAAAAAAATTAGTTTAAAAAAGAGCAACATATGAAACTTATTTC
>CAVRRG010000078.1:0-5275 GCA_963723365.1 Calditrichota bacterium
TCCTTTGCTTACGGAAACATATACACAGGGCGCTGGCCGGCTGGCAAATGATCTGCGGGCAGCATTAAACGAGATATCAACACTAAAAGATGCTAATGAAGCATATAAGAATGCTGTTCTGTTAATTGAACAAGGGGTTCTGCGGGAATTAAGAGCAATAAATTCAATAATGGTTTTTAATGGAAATGATAATAGGAATCGTTCATTTTTTACTAATTTCAGCAGCGCGCTGGAAAGACAGAAAACAGATCTTCTGGCAAATATCCGTATGAACTACAGATTAAAATTTGGCGCAGAAGCACCTCAAACAATTGTCTTAAACGAAAGCGAAACAGAAGCACAGAAAAAGATACCCCTGAATAATAAAAATTTAAGTGATTATTTTAGCAATCGTAAAAAAGTAAAATACAGAGGTAATCTTCATAGCACAATGCGCTTTGAAGCTTATAATTTTGTTGACGGTAAAAGAAGCTATTACGAAATTTACAAGGCTGTAAAAGCGGAGAACCTGGCGGCTACGCGTTTTTATTATGGTGAGGTTTTGCTTGAAGACGTTGCAGCGCTACTTGATGAAGCTGTTGAAAAGGAAGCTTTGACCCTAAAATAATCTACAAACCAATTTCTTTAGAAATACCGCGCATGGCTATTATAACATCTTGGATTAAATCATTTAATTCCATATGTAGCATTTCTGCACCCTGCTGAATAACTTCGCGGTTAACACCGGCAGCAAAATTTTGGTTTTTCCATTTTTTCTTAACTGACTTCACTTCCAGATCCATCACACTCTTTGATGGGCGGACTAAGGCGCAGGCAGTTACCAAGCCGGCAAGTTCATCAATTGTGTATAAGGTTTTTTCTAAAAGAGTTTGTGGTTCAACATCAGTAACTATTCCCCAGCCATGAGACATAACGGCCCGGATGTAATCCGGCGGCCAATTATTTTCTTCAAGAATCTGTTTTGTTTTCACACAGTGCTGATCAGGATATTGTTCATAGTCCAGATCGTGAATTAAACCAATAACAGCCCATTGCTCTTCGGGCTCATTATTCTTTTTGGCCATGTGGCGCATAACAGCCTCTACGGATAAGGCATGTTTAATAAGAGAATCTTTCTTATTGTATCTATTAAGCAGTTCCCAGGCATCCTGGCGGGTTGGTATTTCTTTTGACATATCCTTACCTTGAAGTTTTTCTTTCGTATCAATTATACTCTACCTGAAAATAAATGAAGATCAAACAAGTGGCAAGTTTGTTCAGTAATTAGAAGAGGATTGTAATAAAAATGGCGGAAGATTGGTACAGACCTTCCGCCGCATTCTTAGAAAAGATATTTTGTCAGGATTTGCTATTTAAGCGACCACAGTACTTCGTAATCCTTCCCTTTTTCTTCTTCTTTAATTTTTTGAAAAGACACATCCAGTGCATTCATTAGATCTTTTTGGCGAATAACATTTGGTAATACAGACATGATATGATCCGCGTTCATTTTTGCCTCATCCAAATCTGTTCCATTGCCATTGATGACGCCTTGCATGTAAATCGTTGGTCCAGCCTTATAACCATTTGGCCCACCAGCAATTCTAATGCTCATGCGCGGTGAAAGCGAGAAAGATTCCCAGGGCATTTCGAGATCTATTGTGACTGCTATTATACCGTCAACACCCAACTCATTTAATAAGCGTGAGTCGATTCTATCTGATGCAAAAGTAGTAGAAACAGCATCAATGATTGCCGATAGTGTAGTGGGAATTAGGTTTTTGGTGTTTTTATAGCTTTTTTCCACTTCCACAGTAGTAATATTATCAGATATTGGTTCCAGATCTTTGTAGGAAGGTGCCTTTAATACATCTTCAACCGGGATAAGCTCGATATTGTAATTTTTGTCGAGGATTGTTTTAAAATCGGCATAAAGAGAATTGACTAGATTATCCCAGAAAACATCCGGTAATGTTGGGAATGTTCGTGTTTCAGTTGTGGTAACAGTAGTTGTGGTTTGCATATTGCCATAAGTCGCAGTGCTTGAGCTTACAGAGGTTCTTGATTGTTGTAATTTTGTGGCCCGTACCGAAAATGAAACCATTGCAAACTTTTTACCGCTCGATATCGGTCTGCCTAAAAAAGCATTCGGT
Source organism: Calditrichota bacterium (assembly GCA_963723365.1). Lineage (GTDB taxonomy): Bacteria > Calditrichota > Calditrichia > Calditrichales > J004 > CAVRRG01. The sequence goes on from CAVRRG010000078.1 coordinate 2,133, forward strand.
TTATTCAGATCATACTGCATCCATTTTTCATCATCATCACCTGTAATTATTTTGTCATTAACCTGAATACCTTGTTCAGATAAAGTCCCGATCCAGCTTTCTTCTACTTCTCCGGTAATATTAACGGGAAAGCAATCCACTGACATGCCAACTATCTGCGAAGCTCCTACACCGGAAACTTTTGTAGGTGTGACATTAAACCTCTCAACTTTAAGCCAATTGCTGCCGCTTGTAGGAGATGTGGCACTCAACGGATTTGTCCACATAGCCGCGGGAATGGTAATTTTATCTTTATATTTAAAAGTGCCAAAATCTACAAAGGCATTTATACCCATTACGCTGGTTAAAAAACTTACAGTGAATTCTGAATCCTTGGCATCTTTAGCTTCCATTTCAAGTGTCAATTTTTTTTCAATACTCACTTCTGCATTTTCTTTAGCGCCATTAACAGAGACAACTTTTATGGGTGGCGGGGGTGAAACGGTAAATTCAGCTTTTTGGCCGCTAACGGTTTCAATTGTGACTTTTTTAGGTGATGTATCGTTCTTATCAATCCATTTTCCGTAAATGCCATTGGCGATGTGCTGCACAACTGTGCCATCTATAGTTACTGTCCCATCAATTTGAAAAAAGCCAACGCCTTCCCTGTCGGTAACCATGATATATACAATGTTTTCATTTTCCCGGTAGGTATCCTTAAAGTATGTAACATCAATGGATTGTGTGGCTATAGGATAGGTATTCCTGAGAAAAAATACCTGAATGGATGTTTCACTTAAATTGCTTGTTTTGCCAGTCAGCAAAGCCCCGGTTAAACTGCCAACCTGCTGCATAATAGCTCCGCAACCAAAAATGAATAAAAGAATAAAAATGGAAATAAAAATAGACTTTACCTTAAAAATATACTTCATAACTCCTCCTTTAAATTATTAAAATATTTTCTTTAAGAATTCTAAATTTTATAAATATGAGGTTTTTCCCTGGGTTGTAGCTTATCCACTAACTTAAAAATGTTTAAAAAGTTGATTTTATTCCCGCAAAATGGTTTTTGCCTTTGTTTATGGAAAATAGACCGGCAATTAAAAAAAAATATAGGTGTATTGAGGAAAATATTCTTTATCTCACCTTAAGAACCAAATACTACCCTATTTATTGAGATTGGAAAAAAGATATCCCCGGCTGCTGCCGGGGATAAAAATAGACTATTTAGAGGTTAATGCAACTACTTCATCAGCCGTTTTACGCACTGAAGCAACAGATTTTTTAAGCATTTCTTTTTCGGTATCACTTAAATCCATTTCAATAATCTGTTCAACACCGCCTTTACCGAGAATAACAGGAACACCTATAAAGAGTCCTTCTACACCATATTCACCTTTTAAGTAAGCACTTACAGGCATTACTTTTCGGGCATCATAGGCTATCGCTTCGGCCATTTGTAACGCAGACCAGGCAGGTGATACAAAGGCAGAACCGCTTCCAAGAAGTTTTACAACTTCCCCGCCAGCTTTTCGTGTTCTTGTTTCAATAGCGTCCAGTTTATCAGCGGAAATAAAATTTTCAACGGGCATACCGGCAATACGACAGGCAGAACGGATTGGAAGCATGTCATCGCCATGACCACCTAGCACCATAGCTTCAACATTGGTAGCACTAACATTTGCTTCCTGGGCAATAAATGTTCTGTAGCGCGCCGAATCCAAAACACCAGCCATTCCCATAATTGTAGAGCGGTCTCTGTTCAAGTTCATCTGTAATCTATACACAATAGCGTCTAAAGGGTTGGCTATGGAAATAATAATTGCGTTTGGTGCAAACTTGGAAATTCCTTCAGAAACAAAATCTGTAATTTTTAAATTTGTCCCTAATAATTCTTCACGGCTCGGCATGGTTCCGTCAGGGCGGGTGGTTCGAGGTACGCCGGCAGTATTAATAACCATATCTGCCCCTTCAATAATATCATACTCTTTAGAACCGACCGCTTTAACATCCGAGCCAATTACAGGAGCTCCCTCAGATATATCCAGGCATTTTCCTGTAGCAAATTCGGGTTCTTTGACATCAACTAAAGCAACATGTCTTGCTAAGCGACGTGAAACCACTTCCTGAACAAGAACGCCTCCGATATTTCCTCCGCCAATAACAGCAATTTTGTTTAACATGATAAAATCTCCTTTTTTAAATACCCTAAGCGGGTTATTATCTGCTGATTTTATATATGAAGTATCAATCCCAGGAATAGAATTTACACACTTCTTAAAACCAAATCAAACCCCCGAAAGGGTTTTTAATCATGTTTATGAACAAAAAAAGGGCTGCAAAATAAATTGCAGCCCCAACCATTTAATTTCTAATTATAAAAGATTGATTTTACATCAGAAATAACAATTCTCTGTACTTAGGAAGAGGCCATTCGCTATCCGGCAATAATTCTTCCAATTTATCACAATGCAGGCGTACCTCGTCCATTACAGGTATCACGGAATTTGCAATAAAGTCTGTTTTCTTTTGCTCAGCATGAATTTCTTCTGCCTTGCTTGTTGTTTTTTCCAATAGCTCAAGGGCCTTATAAACACCTTCAATTTCTGCTACTACCGCAGTTAGTAACTTTTTCTGACCGTCGGCTTTAATACCAGCAGCTGCAAGACCCGCAACGGAACCAAGAAGTTCATTCTGAAAACTAATAGCCGTTGGAAGAACTATTGTCCTGGCCATTGTAGCCAGGGTTTTATATTCTATGGCTAAAAGGCTGTTATATTTTTCCAGTTCTACATTATAGCGCGATATAATTTCCGCTTTTGAATATACACCCTGTCCTGTGAGCATTTTTACCGTTTTGTCAGCTATATACGCCGGAAAAGCTTCTGCCGAGTTCTTAAGATTTGGTAAACCTCGTTTTTCAGCTTCTTTAATCCAATCATCTGTATAGTTATCACCGTTAAAACGAATGGCTTTTGTTTCAGTGATATATTTTTTAAGCACAACAATAGTAGCATCCCCGATTGTGAGTCCACTTTTTAGTCCGGCTTCAATTTCATCAGCTAAAATGTTAAATGATTCCGCCACAGCGCCATTTAATATTGTTGCCGGCAAAGAAATACTTGCAGTGCTGCCTAGAGCCCGAAACTCAAACTTATTTCCTG
>CAVRRG010000079.1:0-77018 GCA_963723365.1 Calditrichota bacterium
TAAATTATTGTCCTGTCCTTCAAAGCAGCCATTCGTCACCTGTTTTATTCTATGAATTAAGCTGAATTTAAATCGAAAGGACATTTCTTGCTTATCTTTTTATACATATTTTTCAGAAAATTTTAATTTTGGGAACAAAATCACATGTTAAATGATTACAGTATTAGATATTAAAAATGAATAAGTTTTTCTTACTATATTAATTTTTTAAGGAGCAAACAGATGCGCTTAGTGTTCAGTTTTTTTTGTGTATTTCTCATTCTGAGTTTAACCGCCTGCGGCAGTAAGAGTGATGAGCAAAGCAGCTCGGAATCCTCATCCGAATCAGAAAGCAATAGGGTGTTGGTTGAATTGACTGGTAATGACCAGATGCAGTTTAACTTAAAAACAATCGAAGTTCCTGCCGGCAGCACGGTCAGGTTAAATCTTAAACACATTGGCCAGATGGGCATCGATATAATGGGTCATAATTTTGTATTGCTGAAACAGGGTGTTGACCTGCCCGCATTTGCAACAAAAGCTATTAATGCCAAAGATTTCGAGTATATTCCGCAGGATGAAAAAGCCAATATCATTGCCTACACCGGCCTTATCGGCGGCGGGCAATCAACATCGGTAGAGTTTACAGCACCGGCAGCGGGCAGCTATAAATTTCTATGTACTTTCCCGGGTCACTTTGCTGTAATGCAGGGCGATTTTATCGTTAAGTAATAACTACTCTTTAAGAATAAATCGCGGGAGACTGCCAGCCCGCGATTTTTTTTTGAATAATGTAAAGCTTGCTTATAAACAAAAGCCTGGTATCAAAGGGCGTAGCTTCAAGTCAAAAGCAGAACAGGACAAAGTCAAGGAATGGATAAAAAGGTGTAGCTACTTCCTTACGAGATTTAAACTTTGATAGGAATACTTTAGCTACCGCAAGATGGTCATTTTCATGTTTTTCAAGAATCGATTATTTCCCTGTACTGCCCCGGCATTCATCTGATAAAAATAAATGCCACTGGCCACTCGATTGCCGCTACGATTTTTGGAATCCCATACAATTTTGTAAGATCCGGCAATTTGCTCTTCATCCACCAGGGTCAACACTTCCTGTCCCAAAATAGAGTAGATCTTTATGATTACTTTGGAAGCAGTTGGTAAACTGTATTGGATTGTGGTGCTGGGATTAAATGGATTGGGGTAATTTTGCTTCAACCCAAACTCCTCAGGCACCAAATTTGCAAAAACATAAAGCGGATCGTAATAAGTAACGACTCCACTATAGGACACATCAGACAATAGGTATGAAAATATTTTACCTGATAGCAATATTTGTTTGTCAATAAATTGATATTTAGTTGCAGTAACATTTTCTGAACCCTGTGCTTCAATACTGGCAACCACAGTAAAAGGATTTGCAGAATGGATAGTTTATTAATAATTCTCCTTGTTCTATTAGATCATATTCTTTCCAGGACAGACATTTTTTTTCAATAATCCAATGTGAGTTTTGAAGTTCACTTTCAGTTTGCCATTCCAGGGTGATGTTCCCATCTTGAAAAAAGGCATCAAAATTAGACAATTTTACCGGTAAAGCAGCATCTTCTGTAGCATCACTCAGCACCAGGGTATCTCTGAACCCCGGCACTTAAATTATAACCGCTGATCAATTCCACATAATTTTTTGATGTATTGGCAACGCCACCCAGGTTTACCCAGTTACTATTTCTTCTCATCCAAATCACCAATTCTGATTCCACCTCAGCTTGCAGTTCATCATCCCCATAATATAATCGCAGATCAGCCATTGCACTGTTTGTGGGTTGAATAGTATAATAGCGTGCGACACTGCCATTTGCTTGTGGAAGAATATTGTCAACCAATTCGACATTTACCTCTCCAGGATCCTCTACTGTGCTTAATACAACGTCATTTCCAAAAATGCTGGACGCAGTAACAGTTTCCACCTGGGTAAAGCGCCATCTTACATTGCCATTGTTACCGCTGCCATTGTCGTTCTCAAAATTAACACCTGACATATTTCCTGTATAATTTGAAAATAACATCTTCGTACCACTATATAATAAGTTATTTGTGCATCGGGAGGTCGAAGCAGAATCAAACTTTACACCATTCATGGTTAAACTTTGCTCGTTAGCAATGGTAAGGTAAGCAGCACCGGTACCGTTTTGAAACAATGTACTGTCAAAATTTGATCCCGGTCCTATAGTAGCCCCACTCTCTATATGTATTCCACTGCCCTCTGTAAACTCAAAAACAGCATTCTTGGCCTCAATGCTGCCTTCGTTTAACACATTTATACTGTAATGACCACTACTCAAATTTGTTATAATGGGGCGAGTGCTCATTGAGGTACCCAAAACTTTTAAATAGCCATCCGTATTTACCAGAACTTTTGAACCATTTACCATTTGCACTTTAGAGGAGTCATCCAGATAGAGTTCTCCACTAAGCGATATGGTATCGTCTGCAGCGTCTCCAAATTGAAGATTCTGACCATTCATTTCCAAAACACCAGACAGTATTTGAAGATCCCCATCAATATCCAAAGTATCTGCTAATGATAAGGTATCTGTATTATTAACAGAAATGTTGTGAAATGCTTTGCCAATTCCAATCCCACCTGCATTTACATTTTGCTTGCTGCTGCCATCAAAATTAACTATTCCATTCCCATGATTAAAAGTGCCACTATTAAACCAGTCTCCAGCAATATTCAAATCACTGCTGTTAGATGCTAAAGTCAAAGTCGCGTCATTATTGGTACAATTTCCATTTATATCCAATGTCATGTCGTTTTCAATCTGTAATATTGCGCCACTGTTTATTGTTATATTATTAGTCATAGAATTATCCAGACTGATAATTGGATTGTTAGCGGTTGAATTGATTATAACGTCCTCGGCTTCCGACGGAACACCAAAAGGGCTCCAATTTGTAGATGTATGCCAGTTTGTGCTGGTGTTACCAGTCCAGATATATAGAGAACTGGTTGTTTCCCAGGTTATCAGGTCAGCGCCAGGTTCGACAGGATCATTATCATAGTCCTCCCCTGCGAAGGCACCGGCTGCATTTTCAAAACTCAGGCTATCACTGGAAGAGGATTTCGTAACATTACTTGCTCCGCCGCCAGGGTTTGATATAAATAGAGCAGAACTAATCAGCAACTTTTGTAAGGCGCCACTAATATCTCCAATCTGCAGCATGGTGCCGCCAGACTGACCATTGTCAAAACTCACATCACTGAAGTTATTGCTGGCATCTATGCTGGCCCCATCCTGCACGTTGATACCACTGCTTCCCATATACTCAAATAACGCATAACGGGCATGAATAGTAGCCCCTGAAGCCACCGTGAAATTATAAAAACCTGATGATGACTGCTCACTTACCTGCGCATGATTGCTGCTTCTCCCACCACTCGTATTGTCCCACCAGAATTCACTGTCAGCGAACTGCCATTGAACATTGATAAGATCGCGCCAGCATCCACCTCAAACATCCCACTCACGGATATCGCATCAGCAGAAGCATTTCCAAAGGTTAATTGATTAGCATTTAAATCAAAGCTACCTGCTGTAAGTGTTAGATTACCATCAATGTCTGTTGCTCCGCTCAATTGATAAGTCACACCTGATGCATCTATCACCAAATTATTTAATGAGGAAGCGCCACCATTTACATTATACGGTCCCCCTGCAGATCCATCAAAGGTTAGCGTGGCGCTATTGCTGAGAATGCCTGCGTTAACAAAACCACCCGCTATATTCACATCTCGATTATTCATGTTTACTGTGCCACTGCTAATCGTCATCCCACCATCCACATCCAGATTCTCCATCAAGCGAAAAGTACCGGCACTCTTATTAACCACAATATTGTTGAAAGCTTTACCTAATCCCACGCCCCCGGCAGTTAAATCCTGGTTTACACTGCCATCAAAAGTGACTGTCCCGCTGCCGGAACTAAAAGTGGCATTCGCATTAGTGATCCAGTGGCGGCCAACCGCTATATTATAAGTCCCAACCTGCAGGGTACCGGCAGTCAAATTAATATCATTATCCACATCCAGACCTGATCCCAGCTGATAAATCAGCCCGCTGCCATTCATCGTCAAATCATAAAATGACCCGCTGCCACTGCTGCTGATGCTGTAAGGACCACCGGAAGAAGCATCAAAGGTTACCAGACTATTTATTTTTAGCCAGCTGCCCGAATTACTCCAATTGCCAGCCACAGTAATGTCCCGCGCTCCTGAATCAAAGGTTCCGTTCTCAATATTCAGATTACTGGTCACTTCCAGATCCGCTGTCAATGTCGCTGTTCCCGAAGACTTGTTAACAGTAAAATCATAAAAGGCGCGGTTTGCTCCCACGCCTCCTGTGGCAATAGTCTGAGCTCCTGTGCCATCAAATACGACTTCGCCACTACCTGCGGTAAAGGTCCCGCTGTTGGTCCAGTCACCACCCACAGTCACCGCTGGTCCGGCGATAAAATCCCCGGCGTTGCTTAAAGAACCCTCTAAATCAATGTCATAGCCATTGCCATCCAATATCCCACGAGTGATGGTGATATCCCCATCCGCATCCAGATTTGAGCCCAATTCATGGACGTACGCATCGTTGTTGGTATCTAATATAATGTTGCTAAAGGCCGAGCCGGCGCTTGTAATGGTAAAAGGACCGGCACTGGGAGCAGTGAAGGTTACCGTGTTATCACCATGAATAAAACTGCCTGTGTTAATCCAGTCCTCGGCAACGCTCATCGCATATCCATTAGCGTTAAATGTGCCGGAGGTGAGTAGGAAATCGCCTTCCAAAAGAATCCCATCCAGAAGCCTAACAGTTCCACTTGTTTTATTTATTGTCAGATCATAAAAAGCATCCCTTGCAGCATCCACCCCGCCACTATTGATCCTTTGATCATTACTGCCGTTGAAAATGATAGTTGAATTATTCTTATTTAGAGTCGAATTGTTTCTCTTATAGTAGTTTTCTTTTAGCTCGAGGCTTGCAGTACCACTTAAAGTGAGCGTCCCGTCGCTGGCTGTCACAGAATCACCGATGGAAAGATTACCATTAATGGTAAGAATCAGACCAGAATTAACTTCTAATGAACCGCCTTCTCGTATAAGCATATTATTACATGATGAACTCAATGAAATCGTCGGATCATTGGCTACATTTGGTATGACTACATTATCGCTATCTGCCGGAACTCCGCTCGGTCTCCAATTACCCCCTTCATCCCAATCATTATTGATCGTCCCGGTCCAGATCCGGGTGACAAGGGTGTTACTCCAAACAATGAGATCATTAGGATCATTGTCAAAGTTCTCTCCGCCAAATGTGCCGGATGCCCGCACGAATTCCAGTGTATCTGAACTTAGTGATTTTGTGACATTTGATGCTCCTCCACCAGGATCGGTTGGAAAATTGACATTTTCAATTACAATTCTCTGATTACTTCCCGAAATATCCCCAATATTTATTCCTGTCCCACCAGAGGCAATATTATCTATCGTACCATTGCTGAGGTTATTCATAGAATCAATGATAGCCCCATCGTTGATTAAAAGGCCATCTGAATCGATATATTCAAACTTGTAATAATTAGCCTGGATTGTACCAGCGGATTTGACTTCAAAATTATAGGTTCCAGTGATGTTGGAAATGATGGTAAGGTCTTCTGATTGACCTACAGCACGAACTGTGCCGCCTGAATCAACAATAAAAGCAGACCCATTCGCCATTCTCAATGTTGAAGGCGCAGCAGCATCCAAATCGATTGTACCAGAAACCACAATTGAATCAGCAGCATCGGTACCAAAAGTGACGTAGTTCCCATTAAATTTGAAATAACCTGAATTTATCTTTAAGTCGCCTTCAACCTGGATATTATTTGCCAGATTTATGGTACTAGCCAATGGTTTATTAACCACTAGGTTTTCGAAAACTTCTCCATCAAGTGTTATTGCCGTAGTAATATTTTGTGTTCCTGCGCCGTCAAAAATAATTTTAGATCCATTACCATCCCTAAAACTATTGTTTGCATTATTATAGTTAGTAAAATCGCCAGCTAGTTCAATAGTGATACCATCTTCGTTATTATGCTCAATATTTAGAGCATTATTGTTATCCAGCGCAATGGTAATATCTCCATCAACATCTAAATCCGTGCCTAATAATGCTCTTACTTCAAAGAAACCGCTGGTTAAGGTCAGATCATTTGCGACAGAAATCTTGACAGCAGAAGCATCTTGGTTCCTTAATCTTCTGCCAGCATTTTTATTCAATGAAAGGTTATAGAAACTTTCTGTTGTTCTTATGTTCCCATCACCATTCCCGTCAAATGTTACCGTTGAAGAATTTGCATTAAATTCACCGCTGCGCAGCCAATCACCTCCCAGATCCATACTGGCAGTTCCTTCAAGGATCAGCACACCGGAAATCGTCACATCACCGTCCACATCCAGATTAAAACCTGATTTTATAGTTAGCGTATCTCCAAGATTTATGATAATGCTTCTTACCACACCATTTGCTCCAAGTAAGACAACTTTTGCCGCTTGGCCAATGGTCACATCATCATCGATGCCCGGAACATTGTTATCACTCCAATTCTCAGCAGTGGTCCAAAGACTGTCATTACCCCCGCCATCCCAATTAATATCCGCGCAAAAAACGTTTGAAAAATTTAGGAAGAGAGCAAGTAGTGTTATAAAGGAGAAATATTTATAAACGATGGTGTTCTGAATTGACATAAATTTTTAAAGATTACAGATTTTCTGAATTATAAGTTAAATTTTTCACAATATATCTCGACACAATATATACTCGGTACATTTAATTTAACCTAAATGATTGTTAACTCCTGTATAAAGAATTGATCAAGAATGTAATTGGTACCTTTTCGGATTGCTAATTATTTTCCAATTTTTTTTATCAAATTCAGCTAGGTATAGAAGTGTGCTAACGCCGGAAACGAAACTTTTCGGCTGCGCCTCATCAAAATTTGATGGGCTGATTTTAATGTGTCTATATCTTGGCATTACCAATGATGAAATTCATTTTGTCTGATACATATCCCCGGCAGATATTGCTTTCCTGGTTACCGCATTTAAAATTTGGGCCGTTGCAACTTTCTCCAGTGATTCTACTATCAGGGCTTCCCCAATAATATTGATATCGCGATCCATCTTTTTACCGCTAACCGGGTCAATCCTTTCAACACCTTCACGAAAAAAGGTGCATCTCATTCCTCTTCGAAGTCCTGAATTTTTTCCGCCATCCAGTAAAACAGTATAGTCATCATTAATCTGAATAACCGAACCTTCTACCACAGGTATACTTTGTGCTATTTTAGCAGCAAGTCTTGCTGCAGCTTTTTCCAGGCTTAAAGCATCATTCTTTTTTGCTACAACACCATGCGAAATAATTATTAAACGCGATTGCGCATCTAAAATAAAGGCGTCAATGTTTATAGAGTCCGTCCCGGAAGAAGAAATTGTAGCCAAACATATACCTTCGATAAAATATTCTCTGCCTATTTCAGCAGCAATGGGAATATCAATTTTCCATAAAAGTTCCAAATGCCTTTGTTGGACAATTTTATTTAATTGGTTTCTATTAATAACATTAAACCTGTCTTGTTTTATAAATGCTGTTATTAATTCATCTACAATTTCTTCAACCAGCTCCTGGCTGACATCTTTGTTTTCAAAAGGGAAAACCGCAATGTTCATTCTGTCATCAAAACGGGCAACCGCTTTTTGCAGTGTGCTGTCCTGGGCATAAGAAGCAGTTGTGATTACAACGCTAAAAATTATAAAGATAATCAGTGTCGTTTTATACATAATTCACCTTTAAAATGTTTTAATGCCATAGTTACCTGTGACGAATTTCGAAAATATTTGATTGATATTCAAGTTCACAGGAGCTCGAGCATCTGAAATCGACATGTTATTGGTATTGTCCGTTCCATTCAAGTACCATCCATGAATTTTACTCAAAGTTTATACCATATGACCAGATGTTTATTCTTGTTTAGACTGGATTACAGGATTTACTCGATTTGAATTGTCAATTAAAAAGTTGAAATATTCATACTGTTAAACCTAATCTAAAAATGATTTTTACTGTTTATTAAATTTATGTTTTATCCTGTTAATCCTGTCAAATGCTTTATATCGACTGGTCATATGACATTATTTAAGCAACACCATTTTCTTCATCTGACGGTACTCCCCTGTATCAATTATGTAATAGTAGATACCGCTGGCAAAACCCGCAGCATCCCACTTTACATTATGTTTACCAACTGCCTGCTGCTTGTCTACCAGAGTTGCCACTTTTTGTCCAAGAAGATTGTAAATTGTTAATTCAACATAACTGCTTTTTGATAATTGATAATTGATAATTGTAATGGGATTGAAAGGATTGGGATAATTTTGCTGAAGACTAAATTTCTCAGGTATGGTTAAATCTTTTAATGCTGTAATATTTAGGACCTCTACAAAAAATGTATCTGAAAATACAGCGTTACTATCATCAACAGCCGTAACAATAAGCGTATCTAAACCCACTATACCGTTAGCGCTCAAATATAAAGAGTCGTCATTTAAAACCGCTGATACAATTCCAACCGTACTAATGTAAAAGCTGTCCAGAGGAACATCATTGGCATCAAGATCAGCAAAGACATTATTAAGTTTTCTAAAAAAAACATTCTGACTGTCTATATTAAGAACAGTGTCGGGGATGGCCTCCGCCACATAGGGCGGCGTGTTCTGATTAATGACTTCAACTATAATTGTATCCCGTGCTATTAGGCCACTATCATCCGCCACGCTTACAAACATCGTGTCAAAACCAACAAAATTATAGGAACTAAGGTATAATGAGTCCGAGGCAATTTGTGCGCTAACATCGCCATTGGAGTTGATAGAAATATCATCCAAAAAAGCATCATTCTCATCCACATCGCTGAAATAGTCGTTTATGGCAGCTAAGAAATTAGCGGAGCTGTTTTCTTTTATAAACATATCGGGAATCGAAGTCATTCGCAGTGGAGCATCATTTACAGAACGGATGTTTATAAACACTCGCGCAGAGTCAATACTATTATTTCCATCAGAAATATGGTAAGAAAAGCTGTCACTGCCAAAGAAATTCAAACTGGGTGTATAAAATATTACACTATCGCCCGGAGAAAAATCTAAAACACCATGCGCGCTTTCCCCTACCGATGTTATGATAATATCATGCCCATCCGCATCACTATCATTGCCGGTTACATCCAAAGCAAGCGATGAATCCTCCCAGGCAATAATGTAATCATCCACAGCTAGCGGTGCTTCGTTAAGCCTAAATTCCCGATAATTTACCCCCGGTTGGGAATAATTGTAAAATCCAAAACGGCCAGCGCGAAATTCACCTGTAACATCAAATATTTGTGTAGTGTCAATCGCAATTCGTACACGGCTGGCTTCATAAATTAATTCAAAGTTATAAACAACATTCCTGACCCAGCCATAATCGCCATAATAGGTTCCAAGAACCGTTTGGGTCGTATCCATATGATCCCAATAGGGATGCGCTGTATTTGTTCCTGAGCCAACATTTACATATCCTTCAACTTTTGATAATGTAAATCCTTCCTGTGCTCCAGATTGGGTAGCCCCTTTCCAGTCAAAAAGGTAAAAATCAAAATACTCTTCAGCGGAATCCGGGCGCAAGTAGCCAAATACAAAACCAATATAATCATCGTCACTCCCGGTTACATAAAAGCTGCCCCTGATTGTAACATTTTGGAATGAATCAGGACTGACGAAAAAGGTGGGTTCATCGTTTACACTTTGAAGCACAGAAAGGCTGTCTGCAGAAACGGTCCAATTGCCATTTTGCAGCAGACCTTCATGTCTCCATTCCCCTAATTTGACCGGTGTTAATTGCGCATGCAGTGTTGAAGTTAAACTAATCAACAGGAAACAGTTTATTAAATACCTCATGGTACCTCCTGAAAGTTCATAGATTTATATTAAAGTGCTTGGCTGAGTGATGATCCTGGCTGCGGTCAATCCCTCCAGCAAAATGAATTTCCTCACACTTAGAAGATCTAAATATAAAGTGAAAGGTTTTTTGTTTTGTGATTTATTCCTGAAAAAACAAAAAAATTTCTATCACTTTATCGTTTATGGATATTGAATATGCTAATGTTCAGAAATAATAAGGGTAAATTTTTGCAGTATTAATTTTGCTGATCTGTTTTAAAAAAATTAGTAAGAATGGAAGAAACTGTATTGGCAAGAAATAGCAGGATGGCAATAACATTAAATAATGATGCCCAGCTTCGGCCATCCAGCCAACCCATTAAATCAACGATTATTCTGAAAAGCAAGGAGATATGAAGCAAAAGGTAATGTACATAAAATCGCGGGTGATAATTTATAGGAGATCCAATAATGGCCGGAAAAATGATCGGGGCATGTCCAAAAATCATTGAAAATACAAAACCGACAAAAATGCTATGCAAAACAGCATCGTATATTAAACCGCCGCTAACAGGAACTTCAATAAATATCAATACACCGCCTATAAATAGCCACAGATAGCCAGCAAGTAAACAGGCGGCAATAAAACGCGTTAATCCTTTTTGACGGATTGTGCGGCGCGGAACATCATAAATAACTAACCAAATGGCAAAGATAATAAAAGCGGCACCCAGTAAATACCAGGCATAGTGCAATGCAATAAAAGTCATGACCAGGGCACTCAAAACAAAAAATAATGCAATATAATAACCAATAACGGAGGTAAAACTTTTCTGTCCCAGTCCGGACAATTGAATGCGCTCTGCCGTAATGGTCAGCAGCAGAAAGACAATCCACCAGATTGTTAATTTATTATAAGACCAGCCGGCTATCCAGAATACATTACTTAATGCCCAGACTAATGCAGCCACATTCATTAATAAAATATCTAAACTATTTTTAATTCTTTGAAATTGAATAAAGATAAGTATAAGAATGAGACTACCCGCTAATATCAGCCAGGGAGCTAGGAAATTTAAAGATGTAATCCACATGGTTACTATACCAATAGCTGTGCTTAGTGGTGCCAGGTAGGACCATTTTTTGCCGAGAGCAACTGCTCTTTCAAGACTGATCACCGTACCCAGAAAGCCGGCTACCATAATGGGACCATGCAACAGGCTTAGATTTATAGTCACAACAGGGATTTGCCATCCGGCACGCATTAATCCGCCTGTCAGTGCACTTAACAGTCCCAGAATCCCGATTATTAAAAAGGGTAAATTATGTTTGTTTACCTTTGTCATTTATCGTCCAAAGATTTTTTTGGCTTCATCACTCATCATATTGGCATCCCATGGCGGATCCCAGACAAGATTAACCTCTACTTTCATCCCCGGGTAAAGTTGTTCCACTTTCTGTGCGCTTTGGGCTGTCAGATAGGTGTGCATGGGGCAGGAAGGTGTTGTCATTGTCATTAAAATCTGGATATAGGAATCGTCTATATTGAGACTGTAAATCAGACCCAGGTTAACAATATCCACTCCTAATTCAGGATCAATCACTTCTTTTAATTTTTCTAATATTTTTTCTTTTTCAGCTTTATACATAAGAATATCACTATATTTTTTTATCGGTTCTTCCAGGCAGCAGTCTATCAGTCAGCTGCTTTAGGTTATAATATGAAAATATAAATATATTTTAAGGTTAAAACAGTAAAATATAACGGGCAGTGCTTAGCTGCCACGAGTACTCGGGGTCCGCTGCAGCACATTGTTAAACGCTATTTTTATTTATATCGTGAATTAAAATGAAAACATTTCCTGAAGTATTTGAATTACTTTGTATTGAGATTTATCATCGATAACCCCAATCTTTTTTATTAATCTGATCTTATCAACAGTACGAATTTGGTCAAGAATAATTTGTCCTTTTGCACGTTTAAACTTACAGGTAATTCTCGATGGATAATTTTTAATCCGCGAAGTCATCGGAGCAATTATAACCGTAGAAATGTATTCATTCATTTCATCTGGAGAAATTATTAAACAGGGGCGAGTCTTTTTAATTTCTCTACCAATAGTCGGGTCAAGATTGATCAGAAAAACATCAAATCTTTTCATTCAGTTTCCCAAACCCATTCACTATCATCCCAGGAACTTTGTCTTGAAATTTCATTTTCATCCAATAGCTGATCATCTGAATTTGCAGCCATTTTCTGAAACGCTTTTTCCCATCCGGCTCTACGATGATGAATAGGTTTGATAATAATCTTATCCTGATCTACTTCAAGATCTACTTCATTCTCAATACCGATTTGGTTAAGTACTACTTTGGGTAACCTAATCCCGCGAGAATTTCCAATTTTAATGATTTTAGTTTTCATACATAAATGTAATTACATTGTGCTTCTTTTGCAATCAATAATTTAATTTACATGTGACAAACTTTTAGGCGTTTAACACAGCTATATCTGTTTATAAAGGAAATTTATATTGGGTTCTTAACAAAGTACCAAAGTTTCCCGACACATCGTGACTCAAAAAGATCTTGGTTTCTTTCTAATCCCGACTAGTCTGAATTTCTTCGGCTAAGAATCTTCTGCTTGTGGAATGCAGTTTTTACTTTTTAAGCGCATGCTAATTCAAAATTAAATATTTGAAATATTTTATTTATAAAACTAAATGACATAATTACATAAATTATTATATTGTTGAAAAAAGGGTGGTCTTTAACATGCTAAAATCCCTCAAAAGAAAAACAGGAAAAGCCGCATGCAGTTAGAACATCTCAAACTTCAAAGTGAAGCTTTTAAGGAAAGTTTTAATATTCTAAGCAAGGCTAAAAATCATGAAGAGCTTGCCCGGAAATTTTTTCATATTTTACGTGACAATCTTCTTATCGTTAATATCATTGTTTATTTTAGAGCTAATGATAAAGAGACATGGAAGAAACTTTTCTCAAGGACAAAAAGTACAGATATCTCTATTAAAGATCTTCTAAAAGACGAAGAAAAAACAGGAATTTTCCATATCAAGCACCATGAATTTAAAATTTGTATTAAACACCCCTTTTTCGATAAGTCAATAATCGTGGTTTTTTTAGGTGCAAAACTTGATGATTCAGAATACAGTGAATCTGATAAAATTGCTCTGCAATTTTTTCTCCAACAATTAGACATTGTATACCGGTTACTTATTTCGCGCAAAAAAGAAAATCAATTGGTTTTCGAACTAAACCATCGTGTTTTACAACTTACCAGTCTTGTTGATTTAGGGATTGAAGTCGCGCGGTTGCAGGCAGGAAACCAATTATTAAATAACGCTCTTGAAAAAGTGTTTACATTAACAAATTCTTCAAAAGGTGTTCTAAGAGTTAAGAAAGGGCGAAAGATTGTTGATGAAGTCTTTTATCCTTTTCCTTTTAGATTAAAAGATGTGAAACATACTAAATTTCATATTTCTACATCCTTCAGTTTTATGGATAAAAAATATAACTTCCACTTATATGAAAAAGAAAGCCGCACGGGATTAACTGACTTTGATAATAATGATCAGCTTCTATTAGACGCATTTGCCCGACAAGTTCATGTGTCCCTTGAAAATCAGAACCTTCATGAACAGTCTTTAGAAAAAGAACTCATTGATAAAGAAATATCGCTTGCCGGATCAATCCAAAAAAATCTTATACCGGAAAAATTACCTGATATTAACGGTTATGATCAATTTGGAATTAACATCCCAACAAAGTTTATTGGCGGCGATTATTACGATTGTATTCCTTTAAAGGACGGACGTTTTATGTTTATCATGGCTGATGTTTCCGGAAAAGGAGTGGCAGCAGGATTACTTGTGAGCACATTACACGCTTCAGTGCATGCCTACTTAAATGGACCCTTTCATCTGAAAGAACTTGTACATAATTTAAACAAGGTTGTTTGTGATGCTGCAAAAGATGAAAGATTTATCACAGCTGTTTTTGCAGTTTTGGATCCAAAAAGCAATGAGCTAATGACGGTAAGCGCAGGACATAATCCAACTTTTCTTTTACGAAACAACCAGGTAATAGAAGAGTTATGGGGCGGGATTCCTCTGGGCATGATGCCTACCCCCTTATCCAATCAAATTTCCAAATCCCATCTAAAAAAAGGTGAAAGTGTGCTTTTTTATACAGATGGCTTAACAGAAGCTTTAAATAGAAAAGAAGAGCAATATGATGACATAAGACCACTGAAAAACTTCCTCATATCTCATAAAGCAAAAAGTGCCCAAAGTTTTGTAGAAGATTTGCTGGCTGATTTACATGACTTTACGGGTGATACGGAACAACATGATGATATTACAGCATTATACCTTATGCGCAAGAATTTGTAAGACAATTGATTTTCAAAATTTTTAATCTCTTTTTAACCTTATTTAATTCTGATAACAACAAAAGTGATATCGTCTTCCTGTTGCCTGCCATCCATCCAGCTATCGCCAGCCTTTACCAGTGCTTCTATAATCCCGGAAGGCTGCTTTTCAATTGCTGCCATAAAGTGTTCTTTAACGCGATCGTAATCAAACATTTCCTCAGAGTTATTCATTTGTTCAGCCAATCCATCAGAAAGTAACAGAATTGTATCACCACTTTTCAGTTTCTTTTCCACAAGATTATAAGAGGCGTTACTCATTGCGCCTAAAGGCATTCCCTCGATCTGTATTTCCTCAATTTGTTTGTTCTTTTTATGGTGAACATAAATGGGAGGCATACCAGCAGAACTTGCCTGCATTAATTTTTTATTAATTTTCAAAAAACTAAAGGACATTAATATACGGCCAAGTTTAATTTCTTTAATTGATCTGCTACAATGAGTCATAAATTCAATAATTCCAAATTTCGATGACTCAGAAGTAAAAAATCCTTTCATCAATGTTACCATGGTACCAGCTTGCAGACCATGTCCCGTTGCATCACCAAAAGCAATATTTAATAAACCATTTTCCTGAACATTGAAATCATAATAATCACCGCCTACTTCAGTTGCTGTTCGCATAAAAGCAGCAATTTCAAGATCTGGCAAAGCAGGGAGTTCCTTGGGGAGCATCGATAACTGAAGTTGTCTGGCTTCTTCCAGTTCCTTTGTTTTTCTTTCATTTTCTGTTTCTAAAACTCTTTTTTCGGCTTCAGTAGCTTTAATCCGCAATGCTGATTCTCTTATCTGCACTTTTTGTTCGCGTCTATTCAGCTCGATCCGTCTAAATCCAAACAGAACGCTGAAAAAGAGGATAAAATATAAAACATAGGCAGCCGTGGTTTTATAAAAGGGAGGAAAAACAAGAATATTTAAGGATGCACCATGTTCATTCCAAACACCATCATTATTCGATCCCGTTACCCTTAAATAATATTCACCTGCAGATAAATTTGTGAATGTTATGGAGTGGTTATTGCCAAGTTGAATCCAGTTTTCATTGAATCCCTCCAGTTTATAGCGGTATTGATTATCAAAATTATTGTAAAAACTCAGTGCAGCAAACTCCAGCGTGATAATATTATCCTTATCACTAAGCAGAATACTGTCACGTTCGCCTATGCCTTTTTCAACGATGGGCTTTCCTTCCTGATCATCTGTATTATACCGCACATACCCTGTAAACTCTATTGGAGGCAGAAACATGTTATCTTTCAAACTATCCGGGTGAAAAACATTAAATCCATTAGCGCCACCAAAAAGTAAATTGCCTGTTTTTTGATCTTTCGCAAATGCATTTTGATTAAACTCATTGCCCTGTAAACCATCTTTATCATAATAATTTTTGAATGTTTCGTTTTCAGGATTGAATTTTGATAATCCATTATTGGTGCTTAACCAAAGGTTGCCCTTTCCATCTTCAACTATTCCCAAAACTAAACTATTTGCCAATCCGTCTTTCTCCGTGTAGTTTTTAAAATTATCGTGCTTCCAGGAATATCTTCCCAACCCTTTGGTTGTGCCGAACCACATATTACCTTTTGAGTCTTTGAATATCCTGACAACGCTATTATCGATGATACTGGTTGTATCCCCGGGTACATTTTTGTATTTACGGAAACTATCGCCACCCTGGTCCAGGACGTTAATCCCTCCTCCAAATGTACCAATCCACAATGAACCGGAATCATCTAAGGCCAGAGACCATGTCTCATTGGAACTGATTGAAGAGGGATCATTTTCTTTGAATTTGTAATTAGAAATTTTATCCTCTTTTCTGTCGATCTTATTGAGTCCACCACCATATGTTCCAATCCAAATATCACCGTTTGTTTCTTCAACAAGTGAATATATGCGGTTATCGGTAAGTGAAGAAGGATCAGACGGGTTGTGCGTATAACGTTTAAATTTGCCACTTAGCGGATCATATGAATTCAAACCGTCTCCATAAGATCCTATCCATAACTTTCCTGATTTATCTTCCAATAATGATTGTACAGAATTGCTTATCAAACTGTTTGAATTAGATGGATTGTTGAGATAATGAGTAAATTTTTTAGAAACCGGATTAAATTTATTTAATCCTCCTGTTCTTGTTCCAATCCAATAATTTCCATTGTCGTCAACAAGCATCGAGGTAACAATATTATTACTGAGGGAGTTTTTATCTGTTGGTTTATGCTTATAATGCATAAACGCCTGGGTTGAAGGATTAAAATAGCTAACGCCGCCTAAATTTGTTCCGACCCATATCAAGCCGCCACGATCTTCGTAAATGGAAAACACAAAATTGTCATTTATACTTGCCGGATCGTTAATATCATTTTTAAAATTAACAAATGTTTCTGTATCCGGATTGAACAGGCATAAACCGCCTCGTACAGTTCCGATCCATAAATTTCCGCGGGAATCCTCAAATATGGGCCAGACCCAATTATCGGATAAACTTTGCGGATTACGCTGATCATTAACATAATGGGAAAAAATTCCGCTTCTTTCATCCAGTTTATCCAACCCGTCATGTGTACCAATCCATAAATTTCCCGAGCGATCCCGAAATACGGAATACACTTTATCATTACTTATACTAGATGGATTTTGGGGATCATGCTTATAAAGAGTTATTTCTCCTGTGCGTGTATCTGTCCTTTTCAAACCGCTTTCTTTGCCAAGACCGCCTGTCCAGATAATACCATTTGCTTCATGAAGCTGAGCACTGACCGTACTCATCCTTACATTAGCTAAATTAATATTTTCCTTACTGACTAGTCTAAAACATTCCAACGCGGCGATAAACAGATGCCGATTACCATCGCGTGTTTCGACATAAAGTTGACCGGAACTGTCTTCATAAATCGAAAATATAAAATTTTCACTAAGGCTGGTGGAATCAGTAGGATCGTTTTTAAAGACTTTGAAATTATAACCATCAAATCTGTTTAACCCATCCTGGGTTCCAAACCACATAAATCCTTTTTTGTCCTGAAAAATACAGGTTACTGAACTTTGCGATAATCCATCTTCAACCGTTAGATGATTGAAGGAAATTTGTTGTTGTGAAAATATTTTAGAAATAAATAAAAGCTGAACAATGGTAAATAAAAGAATCACTCTATTCATAATCGGAGACTTGATAGGATCAAAGATATTTTTTCAAAACGCTGCTTATTTTTGAAGAAAAATATAGTTAATTCATTATAAAGATGAAATAGCCCCAGATTGTATATAACCATCAGAGGCTATTGAAGTTTTTATTTACTTGTAGATATTCTTTGGACCGGATTTAAATTTTTAGCAGGCCATTAAACATTACAAGATATTTTAATTAATACTCTTTAAACCTTGTTAATCAGGTCTTTTTTTTCAGCAAAGGTGTCATACAATACTATTTCAGCAATAACAATCTTTTGGTTGAAACAAAAGAACCACTTTCAAATCTATAAAAATAGATTCCACTGGCTAAACCACCTGCGTTCCATTGGGTACTATAGTAGCCCGGCTCCATTTCCTGTGATAGCAGTGTAGAAATTAGTTTGCCCTGCAGATCGTAAACTTTAAGAGAAACCCAACCTTTCCGGGGTATCTGATAATTAATTTTCGTTATCGGATTAAACGGATTTGGATAATTCTGGCTTAGGCTAAATTCTGCCGGCAGCTGAGAAGTATTAAAATTGCTATTATTAGTAGTTGTTTTCCTTAAATTAATACCCAAACTGTTTATAGCGAACTTCCAGGCATTAGTCAAATGGTTAAAAATGAATACATAATTATTTTGCTTTGACTCGAGTAATGCTTTTCCCAATTCTTTGTTTACATTTTTCAACAACTCTTCACAATTTGACTGGGTGCAGGCCCCGTCCAATTCTGCTTCGTCACGTACAATCACGGCTAGTTTATATGAGCCCTCTTTGAGATAAAATATAGATTGTTCAATATTTTTACCAAAATCCGGTTCTGAGATATAGGCATATATATCATTAACCGCAGAAGTGATTTTATCATAAAAAGTTAAACCTTTTTTAGTATTTAAATGATTACCATCATTTTCAAAATAACCTAAAGCTGAACTAATCAATGTTATAGCACTGTTTAAATTTCTTTCTGTATTTTTATCCAGCCCGCAATCTTTGCGTGTTGGGCAATACGCATCAATAACAGCGGTAAGCTCCTCAAGTGCGAACTGAATGTAAAGTGCACCTGTTAATTCAGTCGGTTCATTGTAAGGTGATATAAAGAACGAGTGTTCTGCTGTAGTTATGTATTGGCTGTTATTACGATTGCCACTTGGAATATTATCAGAAGCGATGACGCTGATATCATAATTACCAAGTAGGGTTGTTGATAAACTAATACTATAATTACCATCACCGTTATTTTCGAGAAAGCCCACAACTTTTTGTCCGTCAGGGGAAGTAACTTCAACACTTACAAGAGCATCATCAATGGCTTCACCTTCTGTTACTGTGTGATCATTAAGTCCACTGGATTCACCGCCCTGAAATAAGTTTGCCTCTAACCTAACAAGAATAGGAATGGGCTGACCGGTTTCATCTTCTTGTAATGTGTACCGTTCCTGATCTGTTTTGAATTTTAAAACCAGGTCGGATTCATTGGCCATATAAACTCTTAACATTTCAGTGCTGTCTGGCGCAACTTTTTCTATTAATGCATATCGCCACTGCCCGATGTTGGGGTTGTGTATACGGAAAAACTTATAGGGATAGTTTTGACCGTCTTGATAACCGTTAAAAAACTCAACATTATAATCGGACATAGTATAATTATCCTCTGTTATAGCCCCTTCCGGAATCAGGTCAGGATCAGTCAAAAACACATCGGGTGGAAGTACAATTAAATCATACTCACTTCCCTGCCAGTCTAATCCCATTTCAAGTGTTCCACCCTGCCAATCCAAACCGCCTTGCCAGTCCAGACCGCCTTGCCAATCCAGACCACCCTGCCAGTCCAGACCACCTTGCCAATCCAAACCACCTTGCCAGTCCAGACCACCTTCCCAGGCAAGGGCACCCTGCCAATCCAAACCGCCCTGCCAGTCCAGACCGTTTTCAGAATTAAAAAAATCGCTGCTAATTTCCTCAGAGAGGTAGGAGACTTGTAAACCCAGTAAACGCAGCCATATAATTTTGACTGCTGTTGGAATTTCCGTGGAACTTGCTATCTGATAATATTCACCACCTGTCTCATTAGCCAGCCAGCTCATTAAATCCTGACCGTTATTTACTTCCTGAAATCCCATTGTATACACTTTTATATCCGGGCTGAGAGACAAATCTTCTGTAATAAGTGTGAAAGGATATACTTCTCCGGCGCTGAATAAAATAATGATTTTATTGTTGCCTGAATTGCTCGCTAATAAATTTCCTGCTTCTGTGATTCTATCTGCCAGGTTCGCCGTTGGATTGGGTGATAGATTATCAAGATAATTGTAAACAGTACCAATATCACTGCTTACTGCTAATGATTGCCCGCTTCCGTTAACAACACCTATCCTGTCACCATTTCTTAGTCTGAAAAGCATCTCAATAGCAGATTTTTTTGCAGGTGTAAATCCATTCAACACTTCCGCAGAGGTGAAGTTTGTCGAGCCGTCGAATACAAAAACTATATCATAAAGTACAGCACTAAGATTGTCGTAGATATGGTTTATTCCGCCTATATCGTATTGCGTTACAAGCGACTGATCGCTAAATGTCAGTGGGTGTAAATCCCGTTTATATAGTTCCCCCTGATCAATACGTCCGTACATTGTGGCAGGCTGATTATTGTTACCCATGTCGGGCTGATAATTTGCATCTCCAGGATTATAAAGATCCGCTAACCCGGAAAAATGACCAATTTCATGTGTAGCTACATTTTGTATATCAAGTTTATAATCAGCACCATCATTTCCCCAAACACGATGCTCCCCGGTTGTGAGCGAAATTGGATCGCCATTAAAAGCAATATCAATATCAATCATTTCACCATTTAAAGAATTGTATCTAACCCTGGTTACTGCAACCACATTTGACGGGGCTTCTGTACTATCTTCCCATTGTGCAGATGATGGAAGCCAGACTATATTATTAACGCCATCCGCATTACCACCCCATTTTTCAGTATTAATAAAATTTGTTTCCGTATAAGCTAGTTGATTTAATCCACTCCAGGTGTTAAAGCCATTTCTGACGGCATTGTCATAGCCTGTTTCTATTAGTGATGATGCTATATGATAGTCGCCATTTCCATTCTTCCAATGCAGCGGGATACCTGCAAGGGTAGTGTTCACAATATATTGGTCGCCATCTTCAGTACCCCTGGCAATGGACTCTGAAAATTCGGATGTACTGAGGGTTGCATCATTGTCGTTCAGTTTGGTTGCTGTTGAGCTCACCACTTCACCATCAAAAAGCACAATATCCTTAAGATTGGCAATGATCTGCGCTGTTCCGGAGAAATCAGTGCTTACATTAATTTCATCGAGATAGCGTTTTCCTTCCCGGTTTTCGGTATTGCTGTTAGCAAAAAATTGGATTTTATAATTTTCCTGAGCAGGGCTATTCAGAATTCCCTGGATATAAGTACCACCTTTAATCTCCGGTTCAGCTGTTACATCCCGCCATGTATAAAGAACATTAAGTATAGGATAGGCTTGAGAATCATTTGCGGGACTGTTTAGTTTTATTCCGTAATCAATGTTATCAAAGATTGAATTGTTGAGTATCGAGTTATTATTTCCGGATTGAACAAAAATACCGGTCCCTGTTCCCTCAACTCCATTATTATAAATTGTATTCTGTTCTACTAAGTTATTATGTCCATTTATAACAAGACCGTGGCTGGAATTGGCAAAAATTTCATTTTCCCAAAGTCGGTTTTCGGAAGCTGTTAAAGACACACCAAAATTTAAGTTTCCTGAAACAGTATTCCTTGTGAATTCCACAATCGTATTTGATATAGAAACACCGCCAAGACCGTTAGACTTAATTTTATTATCCGTTATTTGATTTCCATTACCCGAATTGACTAATAATCCCCAACCGGAATTTTCATTTACAAAATTTCCACTCAGGTTGCTATTATTGCCTGCGATAACCAGACCATCACCCAGATTTTCTGAAATTGTATTTCCGGAAATGGTACTGCTCTCTAATGAATTTACAGATACCCCAACACCAGGGTTTTGGTAAATGGAATTAGTGCTTATAGTTGCGGAACCATCTAAAAACGAAATACCGCCCATGTTATTCGAACTTAATGTGTTGTTTGCAATATTATTTCCGTTCCCGCCGTTAATTAGAATTCCATAGCCGTTATTAGTATGGATATCATTAGCCTGTGTTAACCCGATCTGGTTATTCAATGCGCCTGCATTAACAGAGATACCATGACTAAAAGAATTAGATATAACATTGCCGTTGATAAGATTTTGTGGTGAATGGATTGATATCCCTGAAAGGCGGTTGGCAATAATATTGTTAGCGCCCGTAGCAGAAAGTTTTAAACTAAAATCTGCGGGGTTATTAATATCAAGTCCTTTTATTGTACTTGCACCGCCATCAATCAGCAAGGATGCAAAAGAACCAACAATCTTTACTATGGCTGATCCGTTGTATCCTTTTTGAGTAGTACCATCCAGAATTAACGATTCAGTAATGGGTGGAAGATCGCTTAATGGCTGGATAACCGGTTCACTTTCCTTTATATAAAAATAGACAATTTGTTGCCCGGGCAGAGCGTTTGTTTCCTCAATGGCAGATCTTAAGGTAACCTTGCCGTTGGTAGTGGTTGCGCTTCCATTACCCGGCAAAGCATCAGGCTCATCTAAAGTAGAATTGACAATTATGAAAGGTAATTTTTTACTAGGGACAATCTGCTGGATATTGTTTACATGTAAATGATTTTTATTATCAGATAAATCAAGCAGGAGGTTGGCAGGACTAATTTCTTTAAAAGACCATTGGCCAGTTGAATACTGTTTTATTGAGGCTGGGAAATTTTCTGCCGGATTTCCGTTACCGCCTGAATTATTAATATTATTATCACCTAAAGCGCGATCAAAAATCCTTACTTCATCTATCACTCCTTTAAAAGCCGCCTCATCTGATTTTCCAATAAATAACCCGCTGGAATTAGAGACAGTATAACCCGGGTCTATTTCATAGGTAAGGCTTGAAACCATATCACCATTTAAATAGATTTTAAGAGTATTGCCATCATAGGAGCCTGTTAAGGCAACCCAACCGAATGCATCAAATTCTGGTGTTTCAACCGGATCAAAATCTGAAACGGAGAAATATCCCTTGTTGTTAAGAAGATAAAGCGAAAATGTTGTTCCACCATTAACAGCACGGTAGACTACAGGTATTTCAATATTGGCGGGTGTATCTCCTAAAAGGTAAATCCAGGCCTGCACAGTTATTTGGTTATTGTGTATATCACTGTTAAAAAATGAAAAGCCATTTTGTATGGCATCCTCATTGGCAGGAAAACCGTCGTTAACATATGCCTGGCTCGATTCACCATTAAAGACAAAGGCATTATTTTCATTTTGTGCAAAAGTATTAGTGAACAGGTTTAAAACAATGATGGTAGTTAATATATAAATATTTTTAAATGAAACGCTTTTCATAGGATCCTCATTATATTGCAACAGGTGTGTTTTAATTAAGTAATAATGGCTATAAGTTATTCTTCATTTATATAGCTTTGTATTTGTGCTTTAAGAGCCCTTATCCCCATATTGCCATCTGAAATTTTTCCCTTTGATTTTGTCTTATTGAAAACTTTAATTTTTCCTTCATTTCCATTAAGAATTTTATAACTATTATTCTTTTTGTCCTTTTTAAGGAATACTAATACTTCTTCCTTATCAGATAAGGTTGGCGCATGCGAATATAGCTCTCCTATTTCTCCTACTTCTCCACCCATATAGGTAATTTCCACGGATTTTTTCTTTGTGTCTCCTTTTAAGTACTCGTCTACCTGAAGTGTTGCCTTGGTATAGATTCTCGTTTTTGCTTCATTCCAGTCTGACTTTTTTTGAGTGACTTTACCGGTCAATATTATATCTGCTTCTTTAGAGAGTTTTTTTAGTTTTGCAGCCTCCGGCTGAGCGTATGCTGATAGACTAATCCCACAAATTAACATCACGATAAAAGTCGCTTTTTGCATGTTCAACATTGTTTTGTTCTCCTTAACATTTTGTATTTAGTGCTCATTAAAAAAAAATAGTCAAAATATCTTAACAACGATTGTATTCTGTTTGTGTGACACATGTTGCTGGGTTTTTAAAAAGTTATTGTAGTGCCAACCAATATATTCTTTCAAAAATTTCCATTTTTTAAAATTAAATACTTTTTAGGGAAGACCTGGTATAATGCATTGAATCACCTAACGTACAGGCTTCGGCTAGAAACGAGGTGAGATAAAAAAAAAGCTCGCCGCGGCGAGCTTTAAGGTGTGTGGCTCTTCCCAGAACTGAATCACACGGATTTTCAGACTTACGAAATTTTATGTAACTTCAATAAAAACAATAACTTTTATTTATATGATCTACAATTCATAATGTCTATAGTTTTCAATGATTTACAAGAATTGTCCGCACCATCAAATGCCCCTTGAAAAATGTTACTTTAAAACTACCATTTTCTTTACCTGCTGAAATCCACCCGACTTGATTCTGTAAAAATATATTCCTGAGGGTAGATCATGAGCATTAAAATCTAGGGCATGATCCCCAGCTGTCATAGATCTGTTTAGAAGTATGAGCTCTTTTTGACCAAGCGCGTTAAAAATCGTAATGGTAGTATTCCCTGGTTGGGCCAGAGAAAATTTTATTGTAGTTGACGGGTTAAACGGATTGGGGTGATTCTGTGCCAGAGAAAATTTAGATGGTAAAGCAGAACTTATTTTATTATGGCTTACATCTGTTATTAAAGCCCCATGTAACAAGCCATGATTAGTGTGAACGCTGAGATCATAAACAGAATCATTTATTACTTCTTCAAATTGCCAATAACCAACCAAGCCACTGTCTGCAGAGTTATAATAAATTGATCCGAGGGTGCTATTCATCGTAGACTGGATTTCTGCCTGAGTACGTTCCCTGTTCCAGATACGGACTTCATCAATACTTCCGATAAAGTATGCATTTGCACCATTAGATATGTTTCCTATAAACAGGTTCAGGCCCGTATTTACAATGCTTTGCTGGCTATTTATCCCTGTGGCCACAGGAATTCCGTTAAAATATATGGCTGAATTAACACCGTCGTAGGTCATAGCAATATGCGTCCACTGCCCAACCAAACTGCTGGCGGTATAAGCTGCTCGTTGTGACTGATTGATAGTTAACCAGGCTTCGTCAATTAAAAAGTCCATTTCATAACCCGAACCACTTCCATATTTAGAAATTATTCGAGAGTTGCTAATTGCCGATGTATTTACCCAAGCCTCAAGAGTTAGCGCGTCGTTTATATTCAAACTTGCGTCATTGCCACAATCCACATAATCATTACCATCAAGAAGCAGGACGCTACCGAAAGGCTGCGCCCAAATAGGGCTGGATAATATTAAAAAAAGCAAAATTTGTTTTATCATCTTTTTCCCTCCTTATACCCTTTTTGGTAATAAATCATGCTAATATAATTAATTCTCATAATCAAGGTGAGCGATTGTAATCCTAGCAGCTCCCCCAAGGGTATATCGCGGAAACAAGGACTTAAGTGTTCGGTTTAGCGCAATCTATTTTAATATCGTAGTAAGATTAAAATTTAAAGAAATTAATAACCATTAATTCATTAGATCTCTACTACAATTTTACCTTTTGCCCTGTTATCTTCCATATATTGATGAGCTGCTTGAACATCATCAAGTTTATAAATCCGGTCAATGGTTAACTGAATATTACCTTTTTCTACCTGGTCAATGAATTCCTGAAGTAATTCTTTAGAAAGATTTTTTGAATCGCCCATATAAACCGTCAATCTGCCAAGTGATGGAATGTCTCCCATCGGTGTGAAATCAGACACAGTCCACTCGTTTCCTAATATTCCTGTCATACAAACCATTCCTTTATGTCCAATGCATTTCAATGAATCTTTCAAAGTCCTTGTACCGATTAGTTCTAATACTTTATTAACACCGTTTGGAAAGCTACTTTTCAGCTCATCATGAATGTTACCGCTATCAATTATTACTTTATCAGCGCCATTTTTTAGCAATGTTTTTTGTTTATCAGGATTCCTTGTTGTTGAAATGACCGTTAATTTTTGAGATTTTGCTAATTGACAAGCCAGCATACCGATCGATGAAGTGCCGCCACGTATTAGTAAAGTTTCACCAGAATTAATCTCTAAAGCCTGGTTAAGTGATCCAGATACGGTTTGAAACATTTCCGGGATGGCACCCAAGATAGACCATGCAAGAGAACTACGGAATGGAAAAACTATTTCTAAGGGTACAAGTACATATTCAGCATATCCGCCATCAAAAAAACGACCCATCCCGCCCATAATTGCTGCAACTTGTTGACCTTTTTTATATGTGTTTGAAGGGTCCTTTTCTACAATACCGACACACTCAATGCCCTGAATCCTTGGAAACTCTACTCCGGGTGAATCACCCCGACGTGTAAATAGTTCCGATCGATTTAGACCAAATGCTTTTACCTGGATAAGTATCCAACCTGGTTTTATATAAGGCTTAGGTACTTCCTTTATTTCAATTTCACCCGGGTTCCCTGCCTTTGTTGTTATTGCTGCCTTCATTTTATTATCCATTCTTCATCCAACAACATCTGCTATCTGAATTATTCCTTTTAACTAACTCTAAATTGCCGGATAATTGATGAATAATAAAATTCTCAACGCTGTTAAGTTCATTGAAACTCATTTAATACCATACCGATGTTTTGCATGATCCTAGCAAACCGAACCATCTGCGTTGCGGGTTCTAAATGGATCTGGATAGCCTCCTGTAAATTTGCATTGCCTTCTATCAATTTTAACTGATAGACGATATATTGCTTTACTATCTGGTCTGAACCCAAAATATCATCTGTCCATTTTATCCGGTTATCAAGCAAATAAACAATATCTTCAAAATGTTTACTTTGTCTGGGATCTTCATCTCTGTCATGATAGGCAGTAAATTTTGATGCTAAAAAATAGGGAAAAGGTAAAATGTTAATTTCTTTATCATTCAATTTATGTTTGATAATATCTTTGAAACCCAGCTCAAACCATTTATCACCCGGTGCCCATCCAATTTCTTTTGTGGCCATTACGTCAACTAAAATTGTGTTAATTACAAAGCGGCAGATAACATTTTCGTCCTGAGCATGTTTAAAGCCTTTTTTATTCAGCTTCTTTTCCAGTTCCTGCAATTCAGCTTGGCTAGCAATTTCAAAAACTAAATCTATATCTCGAGTAGGACGCACATCCATTGCAGTAGGTTCATCAGCATACAGCGATACAACAGCACCACCAACCACAGCAACTTGATCAGCAAGCTCATCAAGAGCATCTATAACTTCTTCTATCGCTCTAACAACCTTTTCCCTGGTTGGTTTGTGCATTTACAGTATCCGTTTTTTTAATTCTTCGATTGCAATTTTTTGTTCCCTTACCCGTCCCACACGCAAAGCATCAACAAGAGCTAAGAGTTCGTATAATCGCGAATCTATCTTACAAGCCTGCGGAACATTTGGATACAGCGGTTCAACCAACTGTCCACGGTGATCACCTTTGGCGTATGGCCATACAAAATATTCTTTACTTTGAATTTCTTTGTTTAAAGGCGGTGCACTCTGGGCTGTAAGCATGCCTCTTTGGATGGGTCCGGGTTCAGCAGGAAAAGCATAGCGCAAACCATATTGTAAAAAATCAATAAGATTACTTTTCATCAGCATTTTCTTGTCAGCAGAAAGAAGAGTAGCCAGTTTTGAGCGATTCAAGGATTCACTGACTTCGCTTGCACTGATGTTGAGTTCAACAGCCAAATCTTTAGCTAGCCATTGTTTATCTTTAAGAGTAGCAATTTTTAATAAAATAACAATATCCTGTGGCCGCATACCTTTATGTTGTTTCATATTAGTTCCTTAAATTCGTGATTCGCGATTCGCGAATTGCAAATTACTTATAATAGATGGTCTTTTCAACCCTGTCAGGAGGATTTATTATATCCGGGTTCTCTAGAGAGAGAAATTTCTGAAATCAGTACTAAATATTTCTTTGAGATACTAAAGGACACTCGGATAAACAATCCGTTGACTCCCAAAGAAAACTCGAAGTACGAAATTCTAAATTCTAAACAAAATATTAAATCTCATCTAAACTTTTTGTATTCCTGATAATCGCTCCATTAAAATTTGATTAAATCTTCAGATTTACAAATAAATACCATTTCATCAATTATTAATCTTTGGATTAGTTTAAGGTAATTGGGATTTGGATCACGCCGGTAGGCGGATCAGTCTACCGACTGATTTAGTGCTTAGAGTTAAAAAATCCCGACGAGATCGGGATCTTTTTATTGGAGTGGCGCCTCCCGGAATTGAACCGGGGACACACGGATTTTCAGTCCGTTGCTCTACCAACTGAGCTAAAGCGCCATATTTTACTAGAGCAGGCAATATAAATGTTTCAAATTTTCATTGCAACTTGTTTTTATTACTCACATCTATTCATTCTTCGCTTATTGCAGCAGGCTTTCCAGATCAACTTTATGCCCCGTCGGCACATCACAACATTCAAAATGAACACCTTTCTTGGATGCACCTTTTAAAGGATTCTATTTCTTCTTTATTTAAATAAAGATAGGGTAAAAAATTCTCGCGGCCTTCTTTAAAATGTATGCCACCAACGTTTATATTGCGCAATTGCTAAAGCCTTCATTAACCAATGCTTCAATTACATCCGGACCATTTACCAAAACAATGGTTTTTGATAAATCCTGACCAGGCTGCCTGAGATATTCAATCGTTCCTTTAACATCCAGAATTTTTGTCTCCAGGTAATCCGGCGCACAGGAGGCATAGAGCTCTTTTTCCCATTCATTTTCAAAAACGGAGTTATCACAAAGAATAATTGTTTTTGAATTCAATACCGTAGCCCAGCCAATAACCACCTGGCCGTGAATCAAACGGTCATCAATTCTGAAAAGTTGAACATCATTCATTTTACAATCTTAATTGATTTAATCGCATCCTGCTCTACTTTTTCCAGCAGTTCCGGCCATTCCATTCTATCCAGATTTGTTGAAAAAGAAACCAATCCCGGGATATTAATACCGGCTATAACAGCAATATTATCCCTGTCCTTTTTTAATACTTAAAGCTGCACGCCAGCAGCTGCCGCCTACAAGATCAACAAAAATCACCGTCTTTTCAGGACTGCAATTTTTCTATCTGCTCAACTACTTCCATAACTATGTCATCAATATCTTTTTGCTGGTTGGAATAAGTCAGAACCGGAATGTCTAAAGGCAAAAGTTTTTGCGACGCTTCTTTGAACTCCGCGGCAAGGTTAGCATGGGTAATAATTACACTTAAATAATTTTTCATTCAATATCTTTTTCCAAATGGGCCCTGTCGCTGGCCAATGGACTATCTTTTTTCCTGGTCATTTTATCCTGCAGTTTATTATTAAACTCCAGTGCCGCATTGTAACCATAGGATTTTAAAAGCTGGTGCATAGCGATGCTTTCTGCGATCACCGTAATATTCTTACCAGGATTAATGGGTAAAACAATTTGCGGTAGTTTAACATTCATAATCTGCGTCTCTATTTCTTCAATTCCAACTCTTTCATATTCTTTATCTTCATCCCAATCTTCGAGCCGCACTTCAACCTCAACTCTTTTTTGCATACGTACACCGCGGATACCAAACATTTTTTTTATGTCAATAAGACCAACGCCCCTAATTTCCATCATATGCTCGGAACTTTCAACGCCCTTTCCTATTAACACATCTTCTCCCTTACGGATAATTATGACCAGGTCGTCTGCTACAATCCTGTGCCCTCTTTCTACTAAATCCAGCGCTATTTCACTTTTACCTATACCACTGCGCCCGGTGAATAAAATCCCCACACCATAAACATCAACAAGCGAACCATGCAGCGAAACACTGGGAGCAAACATAGTCTGCAGGTAATCTGCCAGCAAGTGGCTGAACTCTGTTGTTTGTATGGGAGTCGTTATAACAGGAACATATCTGCGTGTTGCCACCTGTACCATGTATTTGGGGGCTTTATTTCCTGAAGTCACAATAACAGCAGGTAAATCGAATTCAAAAACTTTATCTATTGATTTTTGCAGCTGTTCATCACTTAGCTGCGACAGGTAGGACATTTCTGTATTTCCCAGGACCTGTATCCTGTGATAGGTATATGTATCCGTGTATCCGGACAGAGCCAGTCCCGGTCTGTGGATTTCACTTGAAGAAATTTTCTTGTTCAGGCCGTTAACGGCGCAAACAAGCTTTAATTTCAGATCTTCTTTATTATCTTCTAATAAATCACGTACTGTTATAAAATCATTCATCGCGCGTTAATATAGCAAAGATTTTGTGTTTGCAAAAAAAAAGGCATCACGAAGATGCCCTTTATTTATTCTTCCAGAATTTCAACGATCTTTATATTGCTCCGATCTTTCATTTTGTCTTTAGCCTTAGCAACCTGCCTTTCCAGTTTATCAATCGCTAAATCTACTGATTTAAAAACATCTTCCGACTTTTCTGAAATATGGATCATCTTGTGTCTTAGCTTGATCTTAAAATCTACTACCTGATCCATTTTTTCATAAGAAATAATTGCCTCGCCATTCATAATAATGTCCGAAAAGCGGCTTAAACGATTTACTTTATCGTTTACATAATTTTTTAAACTTTCCGGCGCTTTATAACCTCTGGTAGTTATGGCGATGTTCATAAATTTACTCCTTTAGTTAAGTTAATTATTTATTTCTTCGCCCCTGGATGGGCATTTTTATAGACACTTTTTAAATGCTCAATTGAAAGATGCGTATAAACCTGCGTTGTGGATAAATTTTCGTGACCTAACAAATCTTTTACAACTCTTATATTAGCGCCATTATCAAGCAGATGGGTAGCATAACTGTGGCGCAGCATGTGCGGACTGGCTGAACTTAAACTGACAACCTGGTTTATATATTTTTTTATAAGACGCTGCACCGCCATGGGATACATCTTTTTTCCTGATTTTAATACAAATAATTCCTGCAGGCCATGTTCAGCAACTTTGGCGCGTTCATCAAGATAATATAACAGGGCTTTCTTTGAATAATTTCCCACAGGCAGGATGCGCTCTTTTTTACCCTTTCCTTTAACTTTTATAGCGTCTTCGCGCAGCATAAGGTTTTCCAGTTTCAGGTTTAATAGTTCACTTAAGCGGATCCCGCAGCCATAAAAAAGTTCTAAAATAGCCCTGTCCCTGATGCCTTGAAAATGGTTTAGCTGCGGCAAATGAATAATTTTATCAATTTCATTTTTTGTAAGATATTCGGGCAGTTTGTTTTCAAATTTGGGCATCTTAACAGACGAGGCAATACTTTTATCAACGATCTCCTGTTTTTCCAGAAACCTGAAAAATGATTTTAATGTCGCTACTTTACGGGCTATTGATCTTCTGTTTAGATTGCGTCCTTGCAATTCCATTAAAAAATGGCGTACATATTTTTTGTCAATTTTTTTCCAGTGAATATCGTAACCGTCAGAGAGTTCATCGATATAATTTGCAAATTGGGTTAAATCCGTGGAGTAGCTTTCGACCGTTTTGGGTGAGTAGCGCTTTTCAAGAGCAATGTACCGCAGAAATTTGGAAATGGTTATGTCCATTAAAAATTGTTTTAATAAGAACTGTTTTATTATATATACATTCGAACTTTATTGTTCCAAATGCAACATTATTTTAAAAATAAATAAAAATTAACCAGCTATTTTATAAAACTTCTTTTTTGAGATAATTATTCATTTCTCTTATAATTATTTTTAAAAAATGTGTAGCTTAAAAAAACATATTTGATAATACCCTTTATTAATCATATAATTCAGGCTTTTAAAGCACAGGCATAATTTTCAGACCGGAGAAGTATAAATCATGAGTAAGCATCTCATAATAGTAGAATCACCAGCCAAAGCCAAAACCATAAACAAATATCTTGGAGAAGACTTTAATGTTATTGCTTCATATGGCCATGTGCGCGATTTGATACCTAAAGAAGGGGCCGTTAATACAGATACATTTGAGATGAAGTATGAAAATGTTAAAAAAAATAAAAAATATATCGATCAGATTTTAAAAGCCGTTAAGAAAACAGATTCCATATATCTCGCTACTGACCCGGACCGCGAAGGTGAAGCCATTTCCTGGCATGTATATAATTTGATAAATGATAAAAAACTGCTTAAAGATAAACCAGTGCACCGTGTTGTTTTTTATGAAATAACAAAATCAGCAGTTACGGAAGCGGTCAATAACCCGCGAGAACTTTCCGAGGATTTAATAAATGCCCAGCAGGCACGACGCGCCCTGGATTATCTTGTCGGATTTAATTTATCCCCGTTATTGTGGCGCAAGATAAGAAGAGGCCTCTCCGCAGGCCGTGTGCAAAGCCCTGCTTTAAGACTCATTGTTGAAAGAGAGAAAGAGATTGAAGCTTTTAAACCTGTTGAATACTGGTCAGTGACAGCCGACTGTAAAAAAACAGATCAGACCTTTACAGCTAATCTTACCCGTTATAATGATGAAAAAGTCGGTCAGTTTTATGTTAAGACCGAAGAACAGTCAACCACTATCCGCCAGGATTTGTTGCAGAGCTCAAACGGGTATTAAAAGTTGCTAAAATTGAAAAGAAACAAAGAAGCAGAAGACCGGCTCCCCCTTTTATTACATCAACTCTGCAGCAGGATGCTTCACGAAAATTTGGATTTTCAGCTCAGCGCACCATGCGCATTGCGCAACAGTTATATGAAGGTATCGACATTGGCAGCGGTGAGGTGGGATTAATAACCTATATGCGTACGGATTCTGTTAGCTTATCACAACAGGCTATCGCTGAAATACGAAAATATATATCTGAAAAATTTGGAGCGGATAAACACCCCGAAAAACCCAATTTTTATAAAACAAAATCTAAAAATGCCCAGGAAGCACACGAAGCAATACGTCCCACATCTGCTTTTATAAATCCTGAATCGATAAAAAGCCACTTAACAGCAGACCAGTTAAAACTATATGGCCTTATCTGGAAACGGGCCGTTGCCAGCCAAATGATACACGCGACTATTAATACTGTAGGTGTAGATTTTTCTTGCGGCGCACACAGTACCTTTAGAGCAACCGGTTCTACCATAGAAAAACCAGGCTATCTGCAGGTTTATAAAATAGCCGTGGACGATCCCGAAGAAAATAATGATGAAAAAATATTGCCTGTTTTTAAAGAAGGTGAATCAGTCTCTTTAAATGATATTTTAAGCGAACAGCATTTTACAAAACCTCCTGGACGTTTCTCCGAAGCGACACTAATTAAATCGCTGGAAGAGTTTGGGATCGGCCGCCCTTCCACCTACGCCTCTATAATTTCAACACTTACCTCCCGTGAGTATGTGGAGTTAGAAGCCCGGCGCTTTAAACCCACCGATATTGGTCGTGTTGTAAACAATTTTTTAACCGAGCATTTTAAACAATATGTAGATTATGAATTTACCGCCAAACTCGAGGATCAGTTAGATGCTATTTCGCGCGGTGAAAGTAAATGGGTTCCTATAATGAAAGAATTTTGGGATAACTTTCATGCACGCGTTGAAGAGAAACTAAAAATCCCCAGAAATGAAGTTGTCAAAGACCGCGTACTGGGAAATGATCCCCAAACGGGTAAACCCTTATCCGTTCGAATGGGCCGCTATGGAGCAATGGCTCAAATTGGTTCTTCGGAAGAAGAAGAAAAGCCGGTCTATGCCAGCCTGCAAAAAGATCAAAGCATCGAAACAATTACATTTGAAGAAGCACTTAAATTATTTGATCTACCCCGCGAATTGGGAGAGAGTCAAAGAGGGCGAACCTATTTTTGCAAGTATTGGCCGTTATGGCCCCTATATTCGAATTGGCAAAAAGTTTATATCGATAAAACCGGAGGATCCTCATACTATCTCCCTGGAAAAAGCTTTGGAGTTTATTGAGAATGAATCAGAAAGAAAAAACAATAGCACCATAAATGAGTTTAAAGATGGGGAAATCCAGGTGCTGAGAGGCCGTTATGGTCCTTACATAAAAAGCGGCAAAATAAATGCGCGTATTCCCAAAAATAAAGATCCCGAAAAATTAACATTAGAAGAGTGTGAGGAATTAATAAAAATAAGCGCCGAAAGAAAAGGAAGAAAAAAATAAATCCGAAAAGTACTTAATGAATAGTATTCGCGCCGTTATTGAAGAAGAATCCATTTTGGCCAAGATATGATTCCTGGCTAAAAATCAAAGATGCAGCCATCGTTTTTACATCTTCCAGTGAAATATGTGTATTTCCTAAAGAAAGAACCCTTTCGATAACATCTTCCATTTCATATTCTTTAATCACACCCAAATGCCATAGTTGAAGAAGATAGCCATAAGCTTCAGGCGCTATTACAAGCTTTTCTAAATCGTGTAAAACACGCACAGAATCTGCTTCATAGGAAAATTCGGCTGCAGGTGCGGTCTTAACCTGCATGTGATTAAATATCCAGGAAAAAGCCAGGTTGATTTCATTTTCTGTATAGCCCCTGGACAGTAACTCTTTTGATAAATCAGTATAGTCTTCAGAATTAGGGGTCTGTTGAAATTCACCTAACAGGTAAACAATTATTTCGATTATTCGTTCTTGCATTAATTTTTCCGGAATAAAAAATCAGGTTGTGTTGGCTGACTTTAATTTAAATATCTTCAAAAAGGTTTTTGTGTTTAAAATCATTATTTTTTGAAAATTTAATTATTGAAACGTACATCTTCAACCGTAAGCTGCAGGCGTGGTGTTCCTCTAAAAACATTCATATTCATTTTAAAAGCAACATCATAATATGTATCTAGTTTTGATAATATCTTTATACTCACCGCCGTTCCACCATAAACATTCAAAAATTTTATTTCCTTTTTGAATATAAAACTTCAAATGTCTTCCATAACTCATTTCGCGGATTTCTTTTACCAGGCTTCTTTCCAATACCAATACAGGTTCAGGATTGGTTTCTCCAAAGGGACCGATTTCCTGAATATTGGCTGCTACATTTTCATTAACCTGGTCGATATCAATTATCGAGTCTACTTCCATGCGCGGTGTTAAATCTGTGTCCGCCAATTGTTCATTTACATATTGCGTGAATTCCTGTTTAAAGACACTAAAATTGGCAGGTATCACCGTAAGGCCCGCCGCTTTATGATGCCCGCCATAGGTCAGAAAATAATGATTAAATTTTGTTAATGCTTCTGTAACATGAAAGGCTTCTATACTGCGCGCAGAACCAACAAAATTTCCGTCACTATCCCTCGTAAAGGCCAGTGCCGGTCTGCTGTATTGCTCTTTCAATTTTCCCGATACAAGTCCGATTAAGCCCGCCTGCCACTGTTCATTTTCAACAATAATTACTTTGTTGCCGTTTGCCCCGCTTTCACCTAATGACTCAAGCGCGTTTTCCAAATAGCTTTGCTGCAGCAATTGTCTTTCGCGGTTTAAGCCATCCAACTCCAGTGCCAGCTGTTTGGCATGGCTGGCGCTCTCTTCTACGAGTAAATCAACAGCCAGAGCGGCATTATCCATTCTTCCTGCGGCGTTTAATCTGGGTGCCAGGAAAAACCCAACCGTGACAGGAGTAATAATATTTGTTTTAACACCACTGATTTTTTTTAATTCGATTAATCCCGGTTTTTTTGTGCTTGCTAAAACTTTTAAACCAAATTTTACCAGGGCATAATTTTCATCGCGCAGAGGCATAACATCGGCAATAGTGCCCATTGCCACGAGATCCAGTTGTGAAAGCAAAAATAGTTTGTACTGCTCTTCCGTCATAAATTTCTGACTAAGGACAAATACCACCTTAAAGGCAACCGTTACACCACAAATGGCTTTAAAAGGATATTCAGAATCAACTCTGTTAGGATTTATGACAGCATGGGCCCGCGGCAGATCACCCTCTTGTAAATGGTGGTCCGTAACTACAACATCTATTCCAAGAGAGGTTGCATAATCAATTGCATCATTAGCGCTGATACCATTGTCTACGGTAATAATCAGCCTGGCAGCCATCGCATTGGCTTTATCAACTCCAGCTTCCCGCAGTCCATAACCATCCCGTTCGCGGTGCGGAACTATGTATTGTACAGGATAATTTATTGCTCTAAAGAAATAAAGCATTATAGCTACAGACGTTACACCATCAACATCATAATCACCAAAGATTACTATTTTTTCATCATTCTCTATGGCTTTTAAAATACGCTGCACTCCTTTTTCCATGTCAGGAAGAAGATGCGGCGCGTGCATCCTGTCTGTGAGTTTAAAGGGCTCCAGGTGGTTTACAGGAAGGTCTCGATTCTCTAAAACGACTTCTACTATTGATTTTGATGTGTCTGAATTATTGATCTTCCATAATTTTTGCGGTAGCGAAAGCTCCATATAGTAGTTTGTTTTCCATTTTTATTCTTTTATTTTTTAATTTTAAAAAAAGTGAAAATTTGTTTACCCGGTTACAATCCAATCACTTCTATGCCATATTGCAATAAATTAATTATTATTAGGCCATAGTTAAACTTACATATTTTCTTTCATATAATTCAAAATTTCTCTTAGAAATGGTGAAGATTTTTGAATATGACCAAAACGGTTTTTGACGGCTATTAATATTACATCTTCTTTGGCCCTGGTGAGTCCAACATAGAGCAAACGCTTTTGCTCATCTATTTTTTTTGAAACGGATCTATCATCAAAATCATCGTCTCTGTAAGCATGATAACTGGGCATACTTTCATCTTCCATGCCCATAATAATAACTTTTTTAAACTCCAATCCTTTGGCCGCATGAAAAGTGAGCAGGGAAACAGCTGCAACCGAAGACAGGTTATCTTGCGGATTTATTAACATAATAACGGATAAAAATTCTGATATGGCTTTATCAATAACCAGCGCTTTAAAATCTGAAGCAATTGTAAATAACTTATTTTTAAATTCATCCTTACTGTCATATAGCAATATACCCGGATATAATTCAAAAGCTTTTTTTGCTATTTTTTCTCTTAGCTCATCTAGTGTAAAAACAAATTTCTCGCAATAAGCCTCCAGCAGATTTGAAAAGGGTGAAAGCAGCTTTTGGACGCCGGCTAAAAAGAATACTTTATCTTCATACGCGCTTAATTTATCATCGATAAAATTAGCCAACGCGCAGTACTCAAATAAAAAGGTCCCCGCGGTTTTTCTTTTATCTTCCTTTTGTTTTGTCAATAACCTCTGAAATATTAAATGAAGCACCTTTACATCATCCAGAGCCCGGTGCCTGGTTCCCGCATCAAAATTAAACTTAGTGGCCAGGGCATCAATAGAATTGCGATCATCCGGAAACATCTGTCGAGCAAAAACGAGAGAATCATAGCGTACATTTTGCAGCTTACGGTTATCGATTTTCAATGCAAAGCGGTCTATTATCCTGAAATCAAAAGCATAGCCATTATGTGCGATGAGGATATCTTCCCCCAGAAAAGCCATAAACTCCGGCCACACTTTTTCCAAACGTGGCGCGCTTAAAATTTCTTCATTGGATATGTTGTGCACCTCTTGAGCCTCTTTCTCAACCATCATTTCAGGATTTACAAGTGTCTGATAACTATCGATTATTTCTCTGTCCCTGATTCTGACCGCTGCTATTTCAACAATTCCACATTCATCGCTATTGCGTCCTGTCGTTTCAAGATCAAAAACCACATAATCCTTAAATGGATCTTCTTCTCCCACAATCCAATTTTGACAAAAACGCACAAGAGAGGAAAAACCCGAATCCCGTTTTTCGATAGCCGTATTAAAAAGGTCAAGTGTTTCTGTGTTGAGGGGAAACTTGCACTCTTCCAACAAAATCACTTTGTCTTTTTTGCCTATTTCCTCTTTGTTTTCTTTTCTTAATTCGAAAACTTCCTCTTTGAAATGGGTCAGCATTGTTTGAGCAATATATTTTACATGAACATTTTCGTGGTAAATCCATATTTTGTTTTTCTCATTGAAGTAATTTTTTTGAGGGTGCGTAAAAAAATCTGAAAACCTGGCAGCTTTTTCCTCAATATAAGATTTGTCCAGATTTTGCAGTCCATCCAATATCAAACGCAAAAGCTGATCAAAGTTGTAGAACGTTTTTAAGTTTATAAGATTGGCTAAATTGCCTATAAATGTTTCCAGCTGTCGTCTTAATTCCTCATTTATTTCCGGCCTTTTGCTCAACTCATATAATGCTTTTCGATAACCGCATTTTAAAGTGTTTTGCAGATTTTGAATTTGTTTGTTGCTGTTATAGCCCAGCTCAAGTTCAACAAGTTCCTGTAAGATGAGCGTATCAAGTGGATCCCTGATAATCTGCAGGTAAAGCAATACCTTTTTCATTTGCGGATCATCTGAAAAATTCCTGCCCGCCGACTGCTGAAAAGGAATCCTCTCCGCCAGCAATTGCAGAGACAGCTTTTCCGCAAATACATGACGGGGATAAAGAACCGCTATTTCGTTTAGCGGGATTTTCTCACTTTCCCTCCAGTTCATAATTTTTTGCAAAATGAAATTAATTTCCTCTTCTTCGGTGTCAAAAAATTGATACTGCACAGAATCCTTAACAGGTTCTACCGCTTTCAGGATTTTATCCGCTTCAATTCGTTCTGTCTGCATAACAACCGAAGTGGCTGTATCAATAATTTTT
This sequence comes from Calditrichota bacterium, assembly GCA_963723365.1. Classification (GTDB taxonomy): domain Bacteria; phylum Calditrichota; class Calditrichia; order Calditrichales; family J004; genus CAVRRG01. Next base: position 38,428 of record CAVRRG010000079.1, read on the forward strand.
TGTCCGGAACGGTAATTTATATCCAGAAATATTGGTTCGGAGATATTATAATCTTCTATAAACGTATTTATATTTTCAGGATTTGCGCCACGCCAGGCATAGATAGACTGATCATCATCGGCCACAACAAAAATATTTTTATGCTTATGGGCCAGCATTTTAATTATATCATACTGTACCAGGTCTGTATCCTGAAATTCATCGACATGAATAGCTTTATATAAGAAGGCGTATTGATCACAAATATCACTATTGTCGCTAAGCAGAGACCGCGTAAGAACCAGAATCTGATTAAAGTCTATTAATTTATGTTTTTGCAGATGTGCATTATACTTTTCATAAATCAGAGCTGTAAAGGGCGGCATCGGTTTTTGATGCATTATAAAATGGCTGATAGCCGTTTCAATGCCTTTTACGACATTGCCAATTCCGGATCTCACTTTTTCTGAAACCAGTGAGGTCAGCAGGGCAGATTGATAGTTTGCATCACATATAGAAAAATATTCATGCAAGCCCGGCCTTTTTATAATACTTTCTAAGTATTTCCAGGCAAAAGCTGTGAATAGTAGCACGCCTTTATTGTGCTCAGCTTAGAATTGAAAAGCTCCTCAAGGCGCTTATTAATCTCCCTTGAGGCTTTATTACTAAAAGTGAGCGCAAGAATATGTTCTTCCGCAATTTTAAAGTGTTGTATTTGATATGCTATGCGGGCAATTAAAGTGCGTGTTTTTCCTGTTCCAGGTCCGGCCAGCATTAGAACCGGGACCCGGGGTTTTGTAACCGCCAGAACCTGTTTTTTATTTAAAGTGCTTAAAAGTTTATTAATCTGCATTTAACAAAGCTCCAAAGCATGTATGCAGCATTAATTGATATGAATAAATAGTGAAAATAAAATTAGTTTAATGAAATGTTTTTATCAGCTAGTATGGCACCCAGTTGGGTAAATTGAATATCAAATTTATCAGAGTCGCGCATTTTTTTAAAGCGTTGACGACTCTCCCTTTTTTTATCCGAATGGTACACCTCTGCAAAGTCGATAATTAGCTTGTATTTTTGCAATTCAGCAAGAGGAATGGGGTCACCGAGAATAATGGCATCTGTATCGGGATAATATTCAGAATCACTGAAGATTAAAACCGATTCGGAAATTTCAGGAGTTCCTGAGGAAATAATTTGATGAGGTATAAAACTCTCCTGCTTCCATGTCCAAAGCTGATTGTCAATTTGAGAAGAACTGCTTTTTGTAAAAATACTAAGGGCTATGTCATTGTGAAAGAGTTTTTCCGCTATTTCGCAGATATATTTATTTTTGGCTGAAATTTTGAGTTCTACAAAAAAGACGATGGGTTTTTTCATTAAAACCTTTGTCCGATTTCAAAACGAATATCAATCATGGAGTGGTCTTTAGTTTCTCCGAGCTGCTTAATAAATGGCATAAAACGATACTGTGTTCTAAAACCGACATAATATCCGCCATCAACATCTGCATCGATACCCAACCCTATCATTCCGGCGATAATCCATTCATCCTGGTTCGACAATTTAATTCCGGTAAAGGCATCATCTTCCGGGAAATTGACACCGTATAAAGGACCGATACCACCAAAAACATAAGGTCTGAAGCTATCATCAAAACTTGTTACAAATAATCTCTTCTTGGCCGAAACCATTAAATCGAACAGAAAAACATTATTCCTTTTATTAAAAGTTATGGGTTGTCCAAAATAATTAATCGTTTCCAGCTGATTCTTATCGCGCACCATAATAATGTCAAAGTTAAATCCCACATGCCAGAAATTTTCAGAAAGGGGTATTTCGTAAAATATACCTAATCCTGATCCTGTTTCAAGCAAACTGTACACAAAACCCCTATGATCCAGAATGATTGGTTCGGGGTCTTTTTCAATATACTCTTCAAATTGACCAAAACAGAAAACGGGAATTAATAAAAGAAAAATGTTTACTGACTTCATGTATTCACCAATCGCTATTCAAATATTTATTTTTCTGTTTAACACCAAAAATATTAATAATGTTCCTGTTGTTTGCTACTGCGCCCTATTTCAATTGTATTCCTTCTAATAATTCTGATACGTTTTTTAGGCAGAAATGTTGACATTTTATTAAGGCTATTAAATTGACAACATCTATTTAAAGGCTATAGCCTTGATTTATTCTGTAAATTCTCATAAAAAAGTATAAATAAAAAACCCCTTCCAAAAGCTTGAAAAGGGAGAGACTTGGTACATAACAGCATGTATCATCTGAAAATATTTTTAATAGCACCCCAGGTTTTAAATAAACCGCTTATATTTGGATGAACGACCATGGCCCCATCCGGGGTTGTCTCTTTCACAGTTCCAGAGGCTCCTATAGCTTCGATTTTGTAATAAACTAAATTGCCATTCTTGAAGAACACATTTTCGTCTGTATAGCTATATTGATATCCCGGTCCCATAGGATTTATTCTATTTAACTCAACATAGGAATTTTGATAATCATTACTGCGTTTAATCACGAAATATTGAATTTCGGATTCTTTATCGGTGACCCAGGTAATGGTTACCCTGTTCGACTCCGGCTGGGCGTTAAACTCTTTAAATATTTCAGTTGTAGCAAATACCACAGAGAGGAATATAATGAAGAAAAAAAATGTTAAATGTTTTTTCATTTATTTACAGGTTATTAACAACACTAAACCAATATACATTATTGATATTTTAAAGCAAGATTTATTTACTCCGGAGCCCTGAAAATATGAAGCACTATAAGTTGTCGCTGATGCCTGACAACGCTGAAAAAAATTATTGAGCAGTGATCTCTTTGTGATATGTTGAGCTTAAAATTTATTCGATTTAAATAAAATAACAATACAAATCATGTAACTAAATAACAACCAACCGTTCGGAGGTATGAATGAACAGATTTTCTAAACTTTTAACCCTTGTTGCTTTTGCGGGTTTAATTGCGTTTTTAACAGCTAATGTAACTGCAACTAATTCCTCACTGAATTTAGATGCTGCTTTTGAAGCTGCGGCTTTTGATGTTGATGTTTCAAAGTGTGACAGCGGCAAAGAAAAAGGCCAAAAAGCTGCTAAAGGTGAAGCTAAAGAAGCTAAATGTGGCGAAGGCAAATGTGGTGAAGGTAAAGCTACCAAAAGCGATGCCAAAGTCGAAGGTAAAGAAGCCAAATGTGGCGAAGGCAAATGTGGTGAAGGTAAAGCTACCAAAAGCGATGCCAAAGTCGAAGGTAAAGAAGCCAAATGCGGCGAAGGCAAATGTGGTGAAGGAAAAGCTGCCAAAGTCGAAGGTAAAGAAGCCAAAGTTGAAGGCAAATGTGGCGAAGGTAAATGCGGTGAAGGTAAGAAAGCTGTTGAAGGCGAAGCCAAAAAAGCCAAAGGCGAAGGTAAATGTGGTGAAGGTAAATGCGGCGAAGGTAAGTGTGGTTAATCATTTCATTCCGTAACAAATTAAAGCGTAGATAAATTATTATCTGCGCTTTTTTTTTTAATATTAACTTATTTATTATATTGCCGAATAATATTTTGAATCTTATCACATAAAAAGTTATTAATCATATTAGGAGGCAAGTTATGAAACTAGTTACAACCCTATTCATTTTTTCACTGTTTGCGACAACAAGTTTATTTGCCCAGACAAATCTTTCCATTGGAATACACTCAGGCATCCTGTTTTCTGCATTTGAAGACCAGGAAGAAACCCAGACTGCTATACCGGTAGGTGGATACCTTGGAGCGCAGGTTTCTGAAAGTGTAGAGTTGGGAGCTGAATTTAGTACTGTATTAGTGCCCTTTGAAGAGAAATTTTTAGGAGAAACTTTTTCCTCTACCCAACTCGCATTTGGCGGCTATATAAGAGTTTATTTCCCGATGGAAAGCATTGTGCCTTATATAAGAGGCGGGGTAGGATACTACACAGGTGCGATTGAAATTGATAGTGATTTTGGCGGTTTGGATTTTGACTATAATGGCAATGTTGGTTTTAATGTGGGTGCCGGATTTGGAACTGAATCAGGTTTTTATGTAGAATTTATCTACCACATTGTTTCGCAAGAGCTTAAAGATTTCGATGGTGATGCCTTTGGTGTGAATAATTTTGGCGGACATGTAGGTTATGCTTTTTCAATTAATTAATTAACAGATAGATAATTAAATCAGGAGGTAAAGATGTATAAAGGATTAACTGTGTTATTTTTAGTATTAGGATTCACAACTTTTTCAGTGGCTCAAAATATTGGGCTTATGAGTGTTGCACCGAAAGTTTCTCTTATTTTACCACAAGAAACTGGCTTGGAAACCGGCTTTGGTTTTGGTGCTGCGGCAAACTTAGGTGAAGTGGCCGATGGTATTGGCTTATTTCCCTTTATTGTCTATGAAATACCCGGATCTGAATTTTCCGGGGTTGACATCTCAAATATACAGATTGGAGCAGATGTTCATTATGGTGTTGCCGAAAATATCTATGTCGGTGGCGGTGTATCTGTAAACCTTTTTAGTTCAGAAGTTGATTTAGGCCCATTTGGTACTGTTGATGCCGATGAAACGGAATTTGGTATTTCTGTTCTTGGTGGTTATGATTTTAATATATCAGATATGAATGCTGCCGCGGAAGCACGGTACGATATAATTAGCAATTACAACCATCTGGAAGTTTCTGTATTAGTATACTTCCCAATGTAATTTTTTATTTAATAATCAATAAAGGCTGCCTCTGTGCAGCCTTTTCTTATTTTAATGCCTGTAAAGCTTTTTCATAATCCGGTTCCTGCCCTATTTGTGGAACCTGCTCCGTGTAAACAACATTTCCATTTTCGTCGACTACAACAACGGACCTGGAAAACAAACCCTCCCAGGACCCGTCAGCGATCATAACACCATAATCTTTTCCAAACGAGCGCGTGCGCATTGCTGAAAGACTGGTGACATTATCAATACCCTCAGCCTCACAAAAAGAGTGGAGTGAAAAAGGTAAATCTACTGAAATACATAAAACAGCTGTATTTTCCAGATTGGCGGCTTCCTGGTTAAAGCGTCTCACAGAGGCTGAACAGACCCCGGTGGCGATGCTTGGAAATATATTTAATAATATCTTTTTCCCGGAAAAATCGCTTAAGGACACATCTTTAAAATCTGTTGTTGTTAATCTAAAATCAGGTGCTTTACTGCCAATCGCCGGTAAATCACCAACCGTACTAATTTGATTTTCACCAAGCTTGATATTTGCCATTTTCTTTTCCTTGTTTTCTGTTTAACCAATTTTATCTTTATCTAAAATAAATGATTCAAATTCTTTATATAATTGTAATTGTAGTTTTTCAAAACTGCTGGCACCGTATGTTGACACTACAACTTCTAAATCTACCAAATTATTCTTTTCAGACTTTTTAATTATATGCGGAACCAAATGAGAGGCATGCCATGGGGAATTTAAAATACTTTTTCTTATTTTATCAATTACCCCCTCCAATAGCTGATGTGAAGATACCTTTAATACAAACTTATGCGTGCTCACCATTTTATTTTCATTTTTATTTACATGTATGTTGCTGGTAATCTTGCTGTAGGGAATTTTTAAAACAGCGCCATCCTGTTCCTGAACTTCAATATTCAGGTATCCTAATTTTGAAATTTTGCCCTTTACGTCACCCACAGAAAGTTGATGGCCTGTGGCATAAATATCCTGTGCTCTTAAAATAATACCAGCCACATAGTCACGTGCCCCAAACCAACCAATCCAGATGAGCCCAATAATTGAAATTGTCATAAAAAAAACTGTAAAATAAAATGTATCATTAAATATTTGTCCCAGCGACCAATAAATAAACGCCAGCCAAACAATCATTTCAAACGCCGGAAAATATCTTTGATAACCGATGTTCGTTTTATATCTCATCTCCAAAATTCTCAGGGATTTGAGCAATAACCTTAATACAATAAAAACAATGATACCAACAACAAGAACTTGAATTACAGCCCATTGCTGCCAATTATTTGCTACTAGTTGCCCCATATCATGCCCATCCTGGAGAATTGATTAACAAATAAATGTTCAATAAAAGGATTAATCCTTAAACTGTTATTTGGTCCTTTAACCACAAAACCACTTCTCTGTAAAGCCTCAATGGTCTGCTTTGTAGATTTTTCAGTGCTATTAAAAATTCTACGTAATCGCGCTATAGTCAATTCTTTGTGCAATACAAATTGTGTCAGCCAAATATTCCATTCATTTTCCACAGATAAAAGGATCTCCCAATCGAGTTTGGGTAATTTCTTTAATTCAATCGTGTCATTAGTGAAATCCTCAATCATGATAAGCCAGCTTAAAAGTGATACACCGATCGATCCCACTGAATATTTGAAAATATCATTAAAAATACCGGCTTTACGAATGTCCGACATTTGATCTTCCAGCCTGTTTTGGTAAACGAAGTTAAGACCAGTTGAGCTATGCCTGTGCAGAATGGCGGTTTCAATTTCTTTTGCATTAAAAGGTTCAACATTTATAACACCCACAAAACTTTTTTCAATATTTTGAATATTATTAATCAGGCGGTATGAAAATGAATTAATGTTAAGTATAAAAAACACCTTTTTACCAAAAGTATCTATCAGGTTTAAGATGATGTCAATTATTTGGAATCCTGAAGCACTCCTCTCCCACCACATCTCCAGATCATTGATTATAACTGTGCTATGCGGCGCTAAACCTTTAATAATCTGCTCCACACTACCAGAGCGGTTTGTACCTTCAGCGAGAGCTTTATTAAAATGTTCAGGATTAATAGATCCTCCCGATTTTGGATTTACCCAAAAAACATTTTCAGCATCAAAATAGCTGTGAGCGATATTCCTGCTTAATGCTGTTTTCCCTGAACGAGGTTCTCCTTTTATAAGTAAGGCCCCTGAAAAGCCTTCTTTATATCTTTTGTAAATTCTTTCCGCGCGGTCTATCAATGTTTTTTTAGAGACCAGAAATTGACTGCTTATCGAGCTCTCACCCGAGAATAATTGTTTATAATAACGGGGCAGGGTGTTTATAACTTCACTATCCGGAGAATAATTTTGTGTAAAGGTGATCATCATGTCAATAGAACCGGTTTGCTTCTCCTCCAGCTTATTTAACCTGCGGGCAAATAGTATTCCTTCACTTTTGCTGTATTGTAAATTGACGGCCAGTCTTTGAATAAAGCCGTAAATGTTCTGCTTGGTTTTTTCGAGACCGCTCAATACTTTGCGTTGCTCTTGAGAAAAAATATACTGTTTTAGATTATTGGTTGTATGCGTAATCAGGTAGGGACTCAAACTGTCAAACGTTGAGCGCAGTCTTTTGTAAGCGTATTTCTGCAATTCTTCCAGTAAAGATTCAATTTTTTCTTTACTATCAGAGAGCCGTCTTACTCCATGGCCAATTAAATGGTCTAAGTCTTCTTCCTCGGAAAGAGCATCCATTTTGAGTGGGTTCTCGGCATTACTTACACTGGCCACAATTAATCTTTGCGTATCCTCAATGGCGACCACTGCTTCTTTTAATCCGCTGTTAAATACCAGTACTTCATCATTTAAGTCCTGTAAAAATTCAGTATCCACCAAATAAGTGACCAGTCTTTTTAAATAAACGGATACAATATCCTGCTCTTCAAATTGGTTCTCCTCCAACGCTTTGAAAGAACCTTCACTCATCACTTCTATTATTTCTGGTAACTCTTTTATATAATTTTGAACTTCACCCGACAAGACTGCAGTATCAGCACCTAATTCAATCGATTTTGTATCCTCTGCTACCACAAGTTTTTTAAGATTTTCCGGTTTCTGATTATTAATATAATTATTAAATAGCGACTCTATCGGCTCAAAATAAACATTGAGCGTTTCATTGATTAAGTTTTCAAGATTATCAACCCATTTATACAACAACAGGCGCAGCCTGTTTTTAAACAAAATCAGGGTCAACTCCATTTCGGCAAAATCAATCATCAGCAACATATTTTGGGACCACTGCCCGGATAGTGATAACAGTTTTTCTTCTTGAATACTGGTTTTCTTTAAACGGAAATTTTTGCGGATAATACTATTTACCTGAACTAAATTGAAGGTCTTTATCTTGTTCTGAAAACTTTGGTGATGCGCGGCAGTAAAACTATTTACAACCTTGGCAAAACTCGATTCAACATCATCACAATATTTATTGAATAAAGTGGTTATGGAGGATACTGACTCCTCTATTCTTTTTTTACTTAAAGTGTTGTTGTCAAGCGTATAATTTTCAAGGTTTCTTAAGACATCCTGCACCCGGCTAAAGATTTTTTGGAGTTCTGAAATACTATCATAACCAATTAAGCCAATTTGTTTAACATGCTGTAATAGCTGCATCCTTAAAAATCCGTTTATATGATGTCTCAAAAACATCTTTATCTTAATTGGAACTTTGATATCCGATTTAAAGATTTTATTGTTGATAAGTTTTTTAGTTTTAAAAAACTTAACGGAAGTGGGGTCCTTCATATTTATAGCAATTGCTTCCCTGTCAAAAAGGGCTGTCTCTGTTTCGGGACAACTATTCAAGATCTCGTTATGGACAAATATTATATTTTCAATGCCGTTCCCGAGGCTCTCTTTTAAATGCTGCATATTCTCATTTTTAAACGTTTGCAGAAGTTTTTGACTATTGGTAAACGATTCTCGCTGCAAACGTGTAATCAATTTAACAATGCGTTTTGTATCCAGGGCTTTAAGATTTTTTGATAAAAGCTGAAAACTATTTATAATTTGTGATTCGATTTTCCTGCCGAGGTCTTTGAAGTCCTGTTCAATCTCCAATATATAACTGCGATAGAATTCATTTAACGAGTCGTTAATCTGATTATGAATTGTTAATACCCGTTCTGCTAACATCTCGTCTTTAGGCAGTTCAATTGCTGTATGTTCTGTTTTTGCCTTTTCCAGTGTAGATTTAACCTGGCTCTCAACAACGCGTTCTATGCCTATATAATAGGGTTCAAAATAGGAGGAGGCACTTAAGAAGAGAACTGTTTTTAAATCCTTAGTCAGCCTGTTTGTTTTGCGGATAAATTCACCACCTTCGTTTGCAAGGTCCGGTAAACCAATCATTGTCAAATCTGAATCACTGGATTCTATTCTCAAGATTTCGTTAAAACTTCTTTTTTCGATGGAATTATTTATAATTTTTACTTCAGCTTCCTGTCGTAAATTTTGTAATAAACGCAGCATGTTACTGTTTACTTTATTTACCAATGCACTATCATCAATAATAATCAGGATGCGGATTTTTGCCTCTTTCCATTCATCCGAAGAATGCATAAAGCGCAATATAGAAAGAGCAAGTGCCGCATTATTACTTCCTCCCCGCCACCAAACATCTATTGTTTTAAAAGATTTTGAATCTTTAACAGCCGTTTGATCCAGTAAAAGAATATTGTAATCCAATGACATCAGTTTGCTAAACAGAGAAACTGCTTTGTCTGGCTGTTCTGACTTTCGAGGCCAGCCTAACAGAACTGTATTAGGTTCAACTCCTGAGAATCCGTAAAACTGAGAAACAGATTCTATACCATCATAAATATTTACACATTCATATCTGCGGTGGAAAATACCCGTACTGTCTGTATTTTCTTTTTTTACCTGTTGCGCTGCTTTGGTAAATTTTAGATTGCCATTGTCCGTTTCGACCAGTTCAAAATCTGAAATGATGCCTACTTTCCCGACAATTGCTTTTCCAAAATCCAGCAGGTGCGATCTGCTATCCACAGCTCCACGGAATAATAATAAATTAGGACTCCAGTTACGTTTATGTATTACAAACTCATTTAATTTGTGCAGCCCTGTGCGCACAACAGAAGACCAAAAACTTCCCCAGGTGTCGCCCGATTCCAGCGTTAATTCTTTTCTTTTAAGAAAAATGTAAATAAGCGACAGGATAAGTGTTGCTCCAATAAAGGCCAAAACATCCAGTTCAAACATTATAATAGCGCAGGCCAGGGCCCCGGTGACACCAACCCAAATAGGGACTTTAAAAGATGGTCTAAAATCAGTGCTGGCCCAGGATTCCAGAGCGTAACTTAAGTTTATCAATCCATACGTACTGAGAAAGAATATCGATACAATACGTGCAATCACATTTAAATCACCAATAAGGATGCCTGTTTCAGCAATCAGGAAAGTAAAAAAAAGTGCGCGCCGCGGCTCATTTAAACCACCGCTTCCTTTTGAGAAAAACTTAGGTGTAATCTTATCTTTGGAGGTTGCCTGCAGTATACGCGGTGCACCCAACATACTGCCCATGGCCGAAGATATGGTAGCTCCCCAAATTCCTGCTATCACCAATTGCGAATTCCAGGCCACTTCTGCCAAAATATTCGGGTTAGCTATTAATTGCTCAACTTGAATATTGTAAGCTATAAATATAGCAAGGAAAATATATATGATAAATCCAATACCAATTGCGGATATTGTTCCAAAAGGAATTGACTTTTTGGGATCTTTGAGATCTCCTGACATTTGCACACCGGCGGTAAAACCTGTTACAGCCGGGAAGAAAATCGCAAATATAACAAATAAACTTTCACCATTCGCTACCGGGTTTAAAACAACTTGCTGTTGGGTTAATTCGTTTCCTCCTAAAAAAATTGAAACTATGGAAAGAACCACTGCGGCGAGTATTAAATATTGTGTTTTTATGGCCAGCGACGTACTTACAAAGACAATAATGGTTAGGATAACAATGCTTATCGATCCGTAGATTTGAATAGTTTCTTTTGTAATGGCGATATCCAGGACAGAAAGCAGGCTCTCCGTGAAACCGATAATATATAAACTGATACTGAAAGAAAGCCCGACAAAAAGTGCAATACCCAATGTCCCGCCAATGGGCAGCCCCATGCTGCGGGAAATAATATAATAATTGCCGCCTGCTTCCACCTTTTTATCAGTGGCAATACTAGAGACACTTAAGCCGGTTGTGATTGAAACAATGTGAGCAACTACTATTATACCGATAGTATAAAATAAACCACCCTGCGCGACAATCCAGGGCAGACGCAAATACATAATTACGCCTAAAATGGTTAGCAGTGATGGTACAAAAACGCCGCCAAAGGTTCCGAACTTTCTAGTCTTTGCCAAAACTTAGTCCAAATTAATTGTTAGTATTAAAGGTAATTAAACTTTTAACCCAAAATATTGATGGATAAACTCTTTCCGATTATCATCCAACTTTGCGTATAACATCATTTTGTAAAGTTTTTCCTGTTCGCGCTTCAACTTTACATTAAGATATTCCTGATCGACTAAATTTTCAGGAATATCAGAAATTACTCTAATATTCTTTTTCTCAATATCACCTTCGATTACACCATAGCGATCAAAAATAGAAATTACTGTCTCGGCCCTGAAATCGCGCCTGTTTTTATAGGTGAGTTGTTCTTTTAAATAATCTATCCCTTCACCATTAACACGCTCAATATCGGCCTTCATTAAGCTATAAGCCCTGTGGTAAAACTCTGCGTCAGGATTATTCCATTTCATAAACTCCATGTGGATGTTCAAATCCTGCTCATCATATAAAAGAACACAGAGTGAAGGTTCATCGTCCCTTCCGGCGCGACCAATTTCCTGGTAGTATGATTCGATCGAACCGGGAACCTGAGCATGCACCACAAAACGAATATCCTCCTTATCTATGCCCATTCCAAATGCATTTGTCGCTAAAATAACGGTGTCTTTTCCAGACATAAATATTTCCTGGATAGATTTTCTTTTTCCTGTTTCCAATTTACCATGATAAACCAAATTTTTAATTCCTTTTTTGATCAGCAATTCGCTCATTTGTTCCAGGTCTTTTATCAAAGAGAAATAAACAATCCCGTTTCCCGGGTTTTCCTTTATTATTTTCAATATTTCATTAAGCTTTTCAGATTCACCCCACAATGGAACTGTTTCTAATTTTAAATTAGGACGGTTGATCCCTTCGTGAAAAAGTTTTACATGCTTTTCCTTAAAACCAAGCTGGGTAATGATATCTTTTTGCACATCAGGTGTTGCAGTGGCGGTTAACGCAATTGTAACCGGGTTATTCATCGCATTGCGGAATTCTTTTAAACGTGTGTAATCAGGTCTAAAATCATGTCCCCATTCGCTTATGCAGTGGGCCTCATCTACAGCCATCAAATTGATTGTACGTTTTTTTATAACATTTAGAAATATTTTTTTCCTAAATCGCTCCGGTGTCACATAAACCAGTTTATGTCTTCCCTTTTTTAAATTGTGATAACGTTGCTCTCTTTCGTCCTGGGAAAGAGAAGAATTTATATATATTGCATCTATGTTTTTCTTAATCAGGGTATCTACCTGATCTTTCATTAATGCTATCAGAGGCGATATAACTACTGTCAGTCCATTTTGCATAAGAGCAGGTATTTGATATAATAAAGATTTACCGGATCCCGTCGGCATAATTACCAAAGAATTTTGTTTGTCCAGAACTGATTCGATAACTTTTTTCTGAATGCCCCGAAATTTATTATAACCAAAGGTTTTTTTAAGAATTTTTTCTGCGGTCATCTGAAGTATTAGGCCTGTTATAAAAATAGTTTTAAAACATATGTAAAAGGTATCATTTAAAAAAGAACTTTTTGAGTTTTGCTCTCAATTTTTTGATTCGGGGGCTTCATTTTTTATTATATTAGATAAGAATTTTGCGGGGAATGTAACCTCTGGGATTTCAGTCTCCAGCAAGATAATGCTCTTATAGGGAGGCACCATTATGAAACCATTAAAAATTTTAGTCCCGATCGATTTTAGTCCGTATTCTTCCTATGCTGCAGATTTCGCGTCTTTCCTGGCGCAGGAATATAAAGCAGATATTACATTATACCATGTTGTAGTTATGTTTGAAACTGAAGTTGAGGAAGAAGAACATCTAAAAAATATAGAAGGAATAGTAAAACATAAAATTCTATCTACAAATTCTCTTTTGGAAAAAAAGAAAAAAACGATAGATGTTACAGATTTTAAAATTCACTCTGTCACAGAGCATGGCGTTAACGCTGCAAATTCTATTCTTGAATTTATTAACAGTCATAATTATGATTTGGTAATAATTGGAACTCATGGCAGAACAGGGTTAAAAAACTGGATCTATGGCAGTGTTGCAGAAAAAGTAGTGAGACTGGCACAAATTCCTGTTATCACTTTGCATAATATACCAGTTTTCAGTCATATGAAGAATATCCTTGTGCCTGTAGATTTTTCTGAAAACTCCCGCAAAACACTTGAAACAGCCAGGAAGATTGCAAAAACGTTTCATTCCCAGCTAAACTACATTCATATTATTGAACAACAATTACATCCTTCCTACCAGGTGGTTGGTATTGAATCCGTTTTTACACTTAATCCGGACCTCAAGGATATTTCACTTAATAAACTGAAGGAATTCTGCTATAAAGAAAATGAAAAGGCAACCTTTGCCATACTGGAAGGAACAGCCCATCGTGATATTACTGATTATGCAAAAGAAATAAACTGTGGATTAATTGTTATGTCTACGCATGGATATACAGGAATAGACCATGTCCTAATTGGGTCGACAACCGAGAGAGTTGTAAGGATAGCTCCTTGTCCTGTTTTAATTATTGGCCGGGATAATAAAAATTAAAAAAGAAAGATTAGGGGAATGTTGTGTTCGATAAGAAATTCTATGTCAAATGAAAGATATCAATCTCCTGGATTTTAGACATATTAAGATAAACAACACTGGAGCTATTCCCCGTTAATATATATTTCCAGTCCCCTTTGTGATTGCGGACTATTGATCCCCAAATCTTTCTCTTTCTGCGCTCACTAAAAACTTCCCAAAAAAGATGTCCAAAAAATGCTGTTTGTTTGTCAAGGTAAAATCCCGGTATACGAATTCCAATTTCAAGTACTGTATTTTTTAATGGTATAGGGTTAAATGATTTATTAATTAAACATTCAATAAACAAAGGTGAATAGTCCTGGTTTTTAAAAACAAGATTATGAACCGATCGCTTTACACCATTTCCCAAAATAATATCGTAAAAGATTTCTTTAATTTGTTTACTATTCATTCTTAGATAAACAGCTGAATGTCAGCATCCACAGCAAAATCGAGAAAAGTAGCGGCACCACCCTCTTCAATTTCATCTATAAAATCATCTCTTTTAAAACCAAATACATCCATTGTCATGGTGCAGGCAATAAACGTAACACCACTCTCGATGCATGCCGCTCGCAGTTCCTCAACAGTAGATATACCATTTTTCTTAAATGTTTTTTTCATCATACTTGATGCCATTGTCTCAAAACCGGGGATGTTACCCGATAATATATTGGGAACAGACCAATTTATTTTTGCAACCTCTTGCGGTCCAAATGGCAATTTAAAAGGCATGGCGGGGTTTGAGGCCGGGGAAATTTTTGCTTCAATTTTTTTTTTCAACAGGCTTAAGCCATAAAAAGTGAAAAATATTTTAACCTCCATGTCCATTGCTGCTGCTGTTGAAGCTAAAACAAAAGGAGGGTAAGCCCAGTCTAATGTGCCCTTTGAAGCTATCAGTGCGACCTTTTTCTTTTTAGAATTTGCCATAATATTACTTTTTGGTTATGTAAAAAATAAAGGTGTCATTTTCATGTGACTGCTCTAATATTTTATTACCCGTTCTGCGGCTCCAGGCGTTTGTATCGTTTATAGAACCCGGATCTGTAGCGATCATTTTTAACACATCACCACTTTTTAGTGTTTCGATTATTTTTCTTGTTTTAATTATGGGTTGTGGACATTTCAAGCCACTGCAGTCCAGAACTAATGTCACATTTATATCATTCATTTTTTATTATTTTTTTCCAAGTAGATAAATCAATGCTTCGCTTAGGTGCCCTTTTAAACTAAAATCAGATTTTCCTTCATTATAGTAGTCAAAGCCATAGTTAACTTTTTTACTTTCCAAAAATTTTCTTATGTGATTGTAAGTGCTGTCCTTCCTCTCAAAAGTCCCAAAATTAAAATAGATATTGACAGCCGAGAGATCGGCATTTTGTAACTCTTTTTTTATTAACAGGCTATCTATCTCAAAGGCTGCCGATTGAGCAAAAACGGCATTAAGCTTGTCCGAATAATTTTTGAGTGCATAAAAAGCTGTTACACCTTCATTTAGTGCCCCGCCTAATGCAACGGGGTTGTCTGAAAGGTTATATAATCCTTGTATTTGCGGCAAGAACTTCTTTAGTAAATTATTCAAAAACAAATCATCAAAAACAGAGATTTGATTTTTAGAAATTATAAAGACCGCTATACAGGGCTCTATTGATTTGCTAAAAATTAAATTTTCTATTGTAATATTAGCTTTCAAATCTGCCAGGTATTTCTGGCCATCAAGGAATAACAGTATGGGGGCATTTGAATCCGCCAAGTGGTGTTTAAAAACAATAAAATTATTCTGAACATTATTATTAATTTTTAAAGTTAAAGAATCCAGCTTCGTGTAGATATAGTTCCTTTTAATTAATGTTGTTGTCGGATATTCATATTCCGGTAAAAACAAAAGCGAATATCTTTTCTTTTTTGAAAAATGTACTTTGGGATTCAGGGAATCCAGCAATAGTTTCCCGCCGGCAAAAAAATTATAGGCAAAAGCGCTATTGACGGGGTAACTCTCTTTTATATAATAATAATTTGTACCAACAATGCGCAGTAACTGCGTTTTGCTTTTACTCCACTGGTTCATATCGCCAACAAGGAAAACTGGCAAATCCCGGCCTTCCCTGAGCAGAAAATAAACATCTGAATTATCTATAATTGGAAATTCTTCTTGCAAATTTAACCACTTTTCTAATTCCGGCTGCCGCTTGTTTTCATCAATTTCAGCTAAATTATATAAAAATTCTGTGAAGTTTTTTGGAGATGAATCGCACCCAAAAAGCAGGAAAGCAAGTAATAATAAGGGTTTACAATACAAAAAAATACTTTTAAAAATCATTTGACTATTCGTCCAAAAAAGACAATAACATTGATTGTGGATAACATGTGGAGAACTTAAAGATTTCCGCAGTCAAAAAAAATTAGCAAATGCTCAATATAAGACATACACAATTGTTAAAACCGCCTTATGTAATTGTTTTTATTTGGTTTATAGAATAATGGGGTTTCGTTCCCGGACAAATTAGATTTATTTTTTAATATACTTATAGAAATTATAGTATCATTGTTAATAAGTTAGACAGCAACTGCTTCCAAAAATCACCCGCACAGCAGTAAATAAGAGACATTACAAAGTTTCGTTGTTATAAAAATGATACTTTTACTCTACCCATTTAGTGTGCTTATCAGCCATGATTTCTTTTTTCCAAATAGGAACATCATATTTAATTTTTTCAACGATTTCTGTCATTGCTGCAATAGCCTCTTTTCTGTGCATCGAGGAAACAAAAATGAATAATGAAATCTCACCCACAGCAACAAATCCTGTGCTATGGTATATATGCAGGCAGCTGAGTTTTCTTTTCGACAAAGCCTCCTCCCTAATTTTGAAAATCTCATTATTGGCCATTTCTTCATAAGCAGAGTACTCTATTTTTTCGACTATTCTGCCTTCTTTCTCATCAGCCCGCACCTGTCCAAGAAATATAGCATGTCCACCAATATTAGTTTTGCTGCTATGATTGGCAATTTGTTCAGCAATAAACATTGCTCTTATTGGTCCGTTAATAAAATAGGATTTTGAGTTACTTTTCTTTTTTTTACTGCTCATTTCTGTTCCATTGTTGAAGCCCGCCCTGTAAATTATATACATTTAGACCCAGTTTCTGCAATTCTGCAGCGGCTTTTTGACTTGTTATGCCATAATCACAAAATACGACAATCTTCTTGTTCTTATTCAGAGTGTCAATATTTTCCTTTAATTTGGAAGATGGAATTCGCTGACTATCAGTGATTGTATCAGAATTGAAACTCTCCCTAACATCAATCATTTGAAAATCCCTTAATGAAGTGCTCTGAATCTCATTTTGTGTAATATTTTTTACTGTATGGAAAGGATGGCCGTTGCAGAAGTCATAGTATATTGAATCACTAATTCCCTTTTTCAGATCAAAAATATTCTGGCGGGGGTTGTCATCCCTGTTAACAAGAATATGCATAAAGCGGTTCTGCAGTAAATCAATTAATAGCAATTTCCCGGAAAGCACTTCTCCCGGCCCACCTGCCATTTTAATCACTTCATTGGCCTGCAGACATCCTATTGTACCGGGTAAAACACCAACAACGCCAATTTCTGCGCAATTCGGAGCTGCTTCAGGAGAGGGCGGGTTTGGGAACAAACAGCGGTATGTAGGTCCTTTAATACCTTTTTCGCTTTCATAATTGAAAACACAAATCTGACCCTGAAATTGATCAATGGAGGCAAAGACAAAAGGTTTGTCTAAAATTACGCAGGCATCATTAATTAAATAACGGGCGGTAAAATTATCTGTGGCATCCACTATTATATCAAAGTTATTTATAACTTCCAGAGCATTGCCTGCCTCGAGTTTTGTTGGAAAGGCTTTATATTCAATATATGGATTAATATCACTAAGTCTTTCAATGGCCGCATTTGCTTTTAAAGAACCAATTTGAGAATGGCCATATAAATTTTGCCGATGCAGATTACTTAAATGCACGGTATCTGCATCTACAACACCCAATGTTCCAATACCGGCGCCAGCCAGGTGCATAAGAGCAGGGCAACCTAATCCACCGGCTCCGATTACGAGCACACGGGTTTTTTTTAAGGCTAACTGAACCTGCTCACCCATATCTTCAAGTAAAATATGTCTGGAATAAAAAACCAGTTCATCTTTTGAAAACATTTACCCTCCGGCAAATGGTGGCATAAAAGCGACTACATCATTTTCTTTTAATTCCTGATCATTATTAACTATGTTCTCATTAATAGCAATACGATATGTATATCGTTCAAGATCAGGATAGTTACTTTGTAATATTTTTTGTAATTGGTAAGCCGTTGTTTTTTCATCCAGCACTATATTTTGCTGTTTATTAACGACATCTACAAGCCTTCCAAAAAAGAGCAGATTAATTTTCATGTTGTTAAATCCATTCTAGCCACCTATTTGAGCCATTGATATATTGCCGTTCAAAGATCGGCTTTCTGATTCAAATCCATCTTTTGCGCGTTTCATAACCGCTTGAACAATTTTCTTCCTGATCTCTTCGTCCGCTGCACCTGCCCGCAGCAGTTGTTTGAGGTTTAAAGCAATTCTGTCGTATAAGCAGGTTTTTAACATACCGTCTGCCGTTAAACGAAGCCTATTGCATGCTCCGCAAAAAGAACGCGAATATCCGGCTATGATCCCAATCCTACCCTGATAACCTTTAATATTAAATATCCTGGCAGTTGAAGTGACATCTGTTATTTGCGGAGTAAGTTTATATTCTTTTTCTAATCTGGATTCAATTTGATCTGCTGTGATAATATTTGAATCAAATTGTCCACCACTAAATGGCATCTGTTCAATAAATCGAACTTCAATGGGATAATTTTTTGTTAATTCACAAAAGGCAAGTATTTCATCTTCGTTTATACCGGCCATTACGACCATGTTTATTTTAACGGGTAAACGTAAAGAGATGGCTTGCTGCAAGTTAGTGTAAACAACATTAAAATCATCACGCCGTGTGATTTGAAAGAATTTATCTTTATTTAATGAATCCAGGCTGATATTCAGGCTGCCTAACTTGAGGAAATTAAATTCTTTCAAATGCTCGGATATAAGGACTGCATTTGTTGTGAGATTGAGAGAATTTATTTTTTCTTTTGCATTTACGCTCTTTATGAAATCAAACGCTCCTTTTCTTACAAAAGGCTCGCCACCTGTTATTCTAATTTTATTGATACCTAAAGCAAGAAATATTTCAATACTGCGATCCATCTCTTCATATGATAAAAGATGTTGGCGACTTTTTAAAGGAATTCCTTCGGCAGGCATACAATAGGTACAACGCAAATTACACCTTTCTGTAATAGCCAATCGCAGGTAATCCAATTTTCTGCCAAATGGATCTGTTAATGAAAAATGTTCAGGTACGCTATGAGACTGAATTCGTGACACTGAATCCATGGCACTCCTTTCCAAGTACGGGAGGCTATGCTGTTTCCGGCACAACCCTGTCGGCATTAAACCATTGCCTTCCGGCAAGAAGGTTTTTCAGCTCGGAGTTTATAATATTTTTAATTTACAGTTTTTCTTTCAAATCTCTAAAACCAGATTGATAGAAACTTGTTTCCAAAGAATTTAAATCATTTTTATAATTGATGTTCTCAAACCAAAGTGAATTATAGCCCGGAACTCTGGAAAGGTCTATCTCTACTGCGTTTAACATTTTAAGAAGAAAATGTAACCGGAAATCTTTTTTATCAATTTGATTTTTCATTGCCGCTAAGTTTTCAATAGGCCAGATACTTACAAGTGGTTCAATACCAGCCTCTGATTTTGCAACTATGGGGTGTCCCTCTTTGCAGGAAGCATACAGAAAACGATAAACGCTAATTGGTAACAAAGGCATATCCACTGGCAGGATAGCAACCCATTTTTTGTGTGAGAAATGCAAAGCGGTATATATTCCACCCAGCGGGCCGCAATTTTCTACTAAATCCCTAAAAAGTGGAATAGGTTTTTTTAATGCACTGCGTTGCAAATTACCCACAATAATGATGTCGTCCGATATGTGACTAATTTTTTCTACTGCAGAATCAAGTAGAGATTTGCCATTATAAAGTGCGTTTTGTTTAGGTGATCCAAAACGTTCACTTTTTCCGCCCGCAATCAGGGCTGCTGTTACATGTGCTAACATAGTTCAAAGGTAAGAGAATTGGGGTCTAACTTCCAGTAATTTTGACCTAGAAAGATATATATTCAGGTAATAAAAAAAGCCCCTGGCTGGCAGAGGCTTTTACATATAAATGAAAGACTACTTATTCGCCGGATGCCATGAACTGGATTTTTCCAGGACCTCGTTGATCCTGTTAACCAGCTTGTGCGGATCACTTAAATAACCCTCTAACAAAAGCGCGGATTCATACATTTGTTCTACCGCATTGGCAATAAATTCATCCCTTGGATCTTTTTTATAAATAATTAACAGGTTTCTTGTAAGCGGGTGATCCTTGTTAATCTCCATAACTTTTGGCGGTACTGTCATATCTTTATTCATCATTTGCATCATTTTATGCATGTGAGAAGACATACTTCCATCTGGATTGACAAGGCAAGAGGGGCTGTCATGCAAACGTTTCGATTCTTTTACTTCTGTTACTCTATCCCCCAATACATCCTTAAAACGTTTTAACAGTTTTTCAAAAAGCTTTTCATCTGTCTTGCTTAAATTTTTAGGTTCTTCATCATCTTTTTTCTTTTTGGCTTTATCCTTAAATGAATCCAGTTTACCTAAGTCTGCCTGCTCAACGGCTGTTAAATCAAAGTCTTTATACTTACCCAAACCACTTAAAGCAAATTCGTCTACCGGCTCATAAAGATAAAAAACTTCTATTCCCTTGCTCTTGAATATTTCAAGATGCGGATCAGATTCTACTCCTGCTCTGCTTGCACCCGTTAAATAGTAAATATCTTTTTGATCCTTTTTCACGCGCTCAACATATTCGTCTAAAGAAGTTAGCTCATCTGCATTTTTACTTACGGATGAATTGAACCTCAATAATTCTGCAAATTTATCTTTGTTCGCAAAATCCTGGTAGCCAAACTTGAATACTTTGCCATGTTCTTTCCAAAATTCTTCAAATTTCTCTTTTTCTTTTTGGGCTCTTTTTGCTAAATGATTTAAAATTTGTTTTACCAAAGCTGTTGAAATCTTCTTAATAACAAGGTTTTCCTGAAGCGTCTCGCGGGAGATATTCAAAGGTACATCCGGCGATTCAACCATCCCCCGGCAAAAGGCCAGATATTCAGGGATCAGATCTTTGTTTTTATTCTGAATCAGAACGCCATTCACGTATAAATCCAGTCCGCGATCTTCACGCTGCGCGCCAAACATATCAAACACCTGTTTTGGAATAAATACCAGCGCATTAAACTGCACGGGAGCGTCTACAGCAACATGGATTGTATCCATCGGCTCCTGGTAATCGTGACTTATAAATTTATAAAATTCGTCGTATTGTTCTTGTTTGATTTTGAATTTTGGTTCGCGCCATAGAGCAACAACCGAATTGACTTTTTCGCCCCCCACATTAATCGGGAAATTAACAAAGTTAGAGTGTTTTTTTATGGTCTCTTTTATTTTATCACTTTTGGCAAAATCAGCAGCATCTTCACGCAGGCTGATTTCAATAGAAGTACCGCGCTTAACCTTTTCATCCAAAACGTCGAGGTTGAAACTGCCTAATCCGTCAGATGTCCAACGAATGGCAGCTGCATCTTTTTTAAATGATTTTGATGTGACCACAACTTTTTCGGCAGCCATAAACACAGAGTAAAAGCCTACCCCGAATTTGCCAATTATGGCAGAGGCATCGTCTTTTTTATCCTTTTTATCTTTTTTCTCTTTTTTGCCATTTTCAGACATCATGCTCAAAAAGGCTTCCGTCCCTGATTTAGCGATTGTACCCAGATTGGTTACAATTTCCTCTTCAGTCATCCCGATACCGCTATCTGAAATGGTGATTTGTTTAGCGTTTTCATCGACTTCAATATTTATTGCCAGCTCAAGATCCGGATCCGCCATAGCAGTTCCTCTGGTTGATTCAAATCTTAATTTATCTAAGGCATCAGAGGCATTTGATATAAGTTCACGTAAGAATATTTCTCTGTTTGAGTATAACGAATGAACCAAAATATCTAGAAGTTTATTTACCTCAGCTTTGAATTTTAATTTTTTACTTTTTGCAGCCAATTTATTTCTCCTTATAACTATTAACTATTTAACCGACTAATAACGAACGGCGGAAATTTACACACTATATTTTTCAAATCAAGTAGTTTATTTAAAATAAAAAACCCGATTAAAAACCGGGTTTATGCAAGCAGTTTTGATATCAGAGATCGTAGCGTTTTCAAAAAGGCCTCACCATCTTTAAAGCCCTTTTTTACTAGTTGGATTTTTCCCTCTTTATCAATAACGATGAGCCTGGGAAGAGAAGTCGCTCCATATTTTTCAGACGTTTGCTGGTAACGATCATGCAGGACTTTTAATTTTATATCATTCAAAGCCAGAAATTCCATAAGTTTTTCTCTTTCTTCACCAACATCAACCAGAAAAAACTTTATGGATTGATCTTTAAATTCCTGCTGCAACTGTTCTAAATATGGAATTTCTTTTTTGCAGGGCCCGCACCATGTCGCAAAAAAACTAACAACCACAACATGTTTAATTTTGTTTTTCCAGGGTTTACGCAATTTCTCGCCACTAAAGTCTCTTAAAAAAACATATTTATTATTAAGATCAGGCAGTGAAAATGCAGGCGCTTCATCTCCTTCTTTTAATTCTACTTTAGCCGTCTGTGAAAAAGAGGCACTGCAAATTGAAAAGCTAATTACTATTAATACAAACAATTTCTTCATTTACTGTCCTTAGTATTTTCTGAATAAGCGGCGGGAAATGTACGAATAAATAACTAATTAAACAAAAAAGGCAGGGAATTGCTACCCTGCCCTTTTTTTTAAATAATCGTGAATTATCTGCCGCTGAACATTTTAACTACATTGTGAAATGCATCGGGGTGGAACTTGATCTGGTTTATATTGATCTCATTTGTTCTTTTTGCCAGTTGATCTGTGATATTCACCATGGGTATAGTGGCATCAAACTCTTCATTTATGGTCATAATAAAGCGATTGGCAATTATTGAATACCCCAGGTCTGACGGATGGACACCATCCAGGCTGAATAAGTTACCCGTTAAAAATGAAGTGGTAAAATTAAGACCGCCGGCATTGTAGCCGTTGGCAGCCACATCATTAAAAAAGCTGTTCATATCGACCACCTGGATGCCTCTTGCCGCAGCAAGCGTGGCAATAGCGCTATTGAAATCTGCAACAGCCTGTGAGGCAATGGCTATTTCAGCAGCATCTAAAACAACCTCATCCGGTAATGGTAAATCCGTGCCGCCCAGTGAAGCAGGAACGCCAAGGCCTTGTCCTAAAGCTGCCGCAGCTGTCAGTAAAACCAAATCCGCACCGGGTGTAACCCCTAATAATGGTACAGGATTACCGCCAACCAAAAGAAGATCGTTAGTCTCCGGGTTAAGTAAATAAGGCGGTACCGTTGTAAAATAAGGAATAGCTGTTACATCGGGTATATTTGCTACAACTATATCAGCGCCAAGGGCTTGTAAAGAATCCAACAGCTGGCCATAAAGAAAAGTGAATGTTGGCGCATCTGTTGGAGCGGGAGGAAATGTACCTCCGCTTGTGGCATACCCCAGAACATCATTGTTACCAATCCAGCAGGTAATAAAGGTAGGTGCACCCGCTCCTAAACCGCTGGCCTGCTGAACAGCATTTGTATTTCCAAGCTGCGGATTACGTAAAATAATATCAAAAAAGTTGTTCCCGGATAAACTTGTAGCCGCATCATAAGAGCCTAACATTTCAAAAGTTAAAGCACCGGGAATGCCAAGGTTATTATAAGGTGCCGGGTAATCTCTGATGGTACTGGAAATCCAGGGCATAAAAGGATTAAAATCAGGATGATTTGCAAACAATTCGGGAGTTATAACTGGATCGGGATTTATAGTATTAGGAGTTGCCGGATTATCCAGAAATGTGAGTTCCAGAATTCCAGCGGGATTTGTAGTATCGCTGGAATAAGCTCCAATACCGGGGTATCCTAATAATGGTTGGATGAATGATCCGCCAACTCCTGCCTGTGTAGCTATTTGCAGTGGATAACTTTTAAGTTGGCGGCTTTCGGTTAAAGCGCCAGATTGATAACCGGCTGTTAAACTATTTCCAATAGCCACATATCGGGTAAAGTCTGCATTGCCCAAAGTTAATTTTGTGGATGTTGTACCTGGCTCATCAAGAGAACATCCAAAAAACACCATCAATAATAATATAGAAATATATTTTAAAATTTTCATACATATTCTCCTGTTTTTATAAGCCAAACTCAACACTTACACCAAAAAGATTCCCAATACCGGTGTAAATGCCATTCATTGCTTCAACACTGTTAGTTATTTTGCGGTCTTCCTGGCTTAAAAGCATATAAAATCCATCAATTGTAATGTTATCTATTGTATATCCAAAACCGATAGAATAAAGGTTACGGTCACCCTCAGGTAATGAAGGTTCCAGTCTGTTGTCAGGTGCGGCATGATTATCTCTTATATAACCAAGACGAATTGCCATGTTGCTTTCTATCAGGTATTCTACACCAAAGCGCAAACTATATGAATCTTCATACTCTCTTTCAGAAGTTGTTTCGGTTGATCCCCCAACGGCCTCATCAAATTTAACCGTAAGTTTGTCATAAGAACTCCAGCCCAGCTGCAGCCAGTCAAACTCCGCAACCAGTTTATCTGTAAACTGATATGCAACACCAAAGCCTAAACTTGTGGGCAGTTCCAGATCAGCACTTCCTTTTGTATCCGGGAAAATAGCCGCTAATTCAGCAGCAATAACCGGATTTCCTGTGGCTGGAAAATCGAAGGTGGCGTCACCATCTTCAAATTCCAATAATACATTTCCGCGGTGAATCAGGCCAAGGGTAAGTTCCGGCATGGGCTTATATTGCAGGGCAACATTATATCCCCAGCCTGTGGTACTGGCCTCAAGCTTTGAGTCTCCCAGTAAATCGCGTGGTCCAAAATAAATCGCCCGTTCCAAAAGCACTGTGCCATAAACAAAACTAAAGCCTGCGGCAACTGAAAGACCATCCATTACCTGATAAGCCACAACAGGATTAAGAAAAAAGGTTTGAATTTCTGACTTGGTAGCCAGCTGTTTACCTACCCAGTCCTTATCCCATTCTGAACCCAATCCAAATGCAGTGAAAAAACCAAAACCGGCAGTCAATTTATCATCAATTTGGTAGGTAGCATATAAAGTTGATGGCGGGAAAACCCCTTTTTCAGCTTCAGTGTATAAATTAGGATCTATATTTGTAGGTCCCTGAAAACCAAAAGTAGGCATAATAATTGTAGTTCCTAATCCCAGCTTCGTCCCTTCAAGACTTGTAATACCGGCCGGATTATAAAAAACGGCGGAAACATCATTTGCCTGGGCAATAAATGCACCACCCAGTGCCGAAGCTTTTGCACCCTGTTCATAAATAGAAAAACCGGATCCAAAAACCATTGAAGCAGATAACACGATGGATGATACCATCAACGATAATTTTTTATGCATAATGCCTCCATAAAAGTAATGAATGGTTTATTTTTTTTATAAGGTAGTTGGTGTTATTAAAGTCTATAAAACAAGAGAAAGTACAAGAAGCTGGCTCTAAAGTCAATCATTATTGGAACGCGAACCAAACGTATTATTTTTTTTTAACGCTTGATTAATTGCCGATTGAACTTTAAAAGTGTAAATTTCGTTAACACTATTTTAGAATGGTTTAAACCCAAATTATGAGTTTTACAAAATCTTTTTTCTTTCTATTTGTATTTTTTATTTCGCTTGGGTTTGGCAGGTTTCAAAATGATACTTCTTTTACGATGCTGCAATCTAATCAGATCACAGGGATGATTCCAAATGTAAGCGATGCTTACGGGGTAGTTTTTCGGGATCTTAATGATGATACCCATCCGGATCTTTACTTCACGTGTTTTAGAAGTCTTAATCGGTTATTGATAAATAATGGCGGAATTATTCCTTTTGTAGACAGGACAATTTATTCCGGGACAGGCGGTTTCTTAATGGTCACCGGCAATAAAAACCTGGAGCTGGGGGCTAGCACCGCCGACTTTGACAATGACGGATTACCCGATTTGTTTCTGGCGGGATGGGGTAAAGCCAGCAAACTTTTTAGAAATACCGGTGGTGTATCCTTTGAAGATGTAACCGAAAATCTGAATCTTCAGGGCACTATAGATGCCAATCAGGGTTTATGGTTTGATGCAGATAATGATGGTTATTTAGATCTATATATATCTGACCAGCATTACAGTAACCGCTTGTTTAAAAACCTTCAAAACGGGTATTTTCAAGAGACCTTGTGGATTGATACTTTTATTGACAATGCTGTAAGCCAAAGTGCAAGTAACTGTGATATCGATTTGGACGGGGATCAGGATTTATATGTATCAAATTGGTTCTATCCCGATTATTTACTTATAAATAATGGTGATGGCTCATTCAACAAGAAAGAATTAGTCCTAACAACATTAACTGATTCAGTCTCTACCAACAGCTCTTCCTTCGCTGATTTAGACAATGATGGCGATCCCGATTTACTGGTAGCGGGTAACAATGGCTACGTCTATTATTATCAAAATATCTCTGACAGTTCCGGGATTAAATTCACAGAAATTACATCCCATCCCTTTTATCACTTAAAAAACCGCATATTTGGAACGCTGATTGAAGATTTTAACCTGGATGGCTGGCTCGATTGTTTTATAACAACAAATGGCGAAAACCGCTTATATCTGAACGATGGACAGGGATCTTTTTTAAACAACTTTGATTCTGATTTTAAACAGACCTACAGCACAGGTTCTTCAGCTGCTGATATTGATCGTGATGGTGACCTGGACATTGTTGTATCAAATAAATTTGAAAATAGCCAGATTTATTTAAATCCCAGTAATACAAAAAAATATTTAAAGCTAAAATTTTTAGGCGTTGAATCAAACCGCGATGCAGTGGGAACAAAGGTATTTTTTTATTCACTGCAAGATACCATAAAAACTTTTTTAGGCTACAGAGAAGTTGGCGTTTCTGCTTCATATCTTTCTTCAAAACCGCCCGAAATAGTATTTGGTACGCAAGATCAGGAAAAAATTATAGTTGAAGCCATATTTTCCTCGGGTGTCAAGCAGGTTAAAGAATATACGGACTTTGGAAAATCGAGCAGGTTTCGTGAGCATGGAGGGCTATTACGGGCCTGGTTTTCACTAGTCAAAAATGTAAAATTTTTAACAAGCAGAAAAGATTTCTGGGTAAATACATTATTAATCTTATTTATAATCTTTTTTATTATTGGATACTTGTCTCTTGGGCTTAAAAGATATAATTGGTCGGCGTTTAACATTTCTATTCAGCTATCAATTTGGTTTTTACTTAGTTTATTTCTTTTTATTATTTTTAAAACTTCCTCTACATCAATAATATTAATCACCATTTTAAGCCTGGCTTTATTCGGAATTGTCTTATTGACACTATATTCGGAAAATTTTTTAAGGCAAAGAAGAAAAAGAGATTCGATCAGGGAATTACTGCAGGGTTTATCGGACAGAATAATAAATATTCATGATAATGATAGTTTATTACAGGAAATCGAAAAAGCATTTTTAAAGCATCCTGCTATTAACAGTGTGCAGACCCATTTTTTAAATGGTGAAATGTGCTTTAAGAAAAATATTCAATTGAGTAGCGATGATGTTGGACTTTTGATTCGCAAAAATATTCTATCACGAGAGCAGGTAAGCTTTGCTAAGAAGATTGACTTATCGATAAATTTGGTATTGCCCATTAAAAGAAAAGAAACTGTTTTTGGCTTAATCCTGATAGATATGAAAGATAGCAAGAGCAGCATCAATCAGGAGGATGTAGAGCGCTTTGTATCCATTGCCAATCAATCGGCTATTGCCGTTGAAAACAATAATTATATAAAAGACACCGCTCAATTAATTGAACAGCTGACAAGCGCAAAAGTGAAAGAACAATATGTAAAAGAATTAGAGAAAACGAATTCGGAACTGGATGAAAAAAACAAAGAATTGAACCGTTTATTTAATGAACTGCAGTCTAAAGAGAGTCAGTTAATTCATTCGGAAAAAATGGCATCATTAGGTCAACTTGTGGCCGGTATATCTCACGAACTAAATAACCCTATTAGTTTCATTTACACAAATATGAATATACTCACAGAATACATTGACGATTTAAGCACCCAGATAAAAGGTGTCAGCAATAATGAAGTAGAAAATAAAATTAATAAGATACTTGATGAGCTGAAAAGCATCATAGCAGATAGTTCAAATGGCAGTAAGACTATTAAAGAAATTGTGCAGAATCTTAAAAATTTCTCACGTCTGGATGAGGCAAAATGGAAAGAATCAAAAATATCAGAGATTTTGGGCTCATGTTTAAAGATGGTAAAGGCACAGATTAGCCGTGAAGTAAAAATTGAGCTGAATATAAAAGATGATCCCCTGTTTTATTGTAATCCCGGGCAGTTAAACCAGGTATTTCTAAATCTGCTAACAAACGCTTACCAGGCTATAGAAAAGGCGGGGATTATAAAAATCGAGTCACATATTGCAGAGGGTTTTTTAGTTACAAAAATAATCGATAACGGCCCGGGAATTCCTCCCGAGATTATCAAGAAAATATTTGATCCTTTTTTTACCACTAAGCCTGTGAACAAAGGCACAGGACTTGGGCTAAGTATTTCTTATTCTATAATTGAAAAACACCAGGGCCAGTTAAGTGTTAAAAGTAAGCCCGGGCATGGAACAACATTTACAATAAAGATACCCTTAAATTTAGAGGTGTTATAAATGACAAAAAATGCATTGCTGATTCTTGATGACCAGGTTGAAATACTAAATTCATTAAGAAGGATCTTCCAGAAAGAGTATGATGTTTACATCTCTACTTTTGGAGTAGATGCTTTAAAGATGCTTAAAGAGCGAAAATTCGCTGTGATATTATCTGATCAGAGAATGCCTGAAATGGACGGTGTAACTTTTTTGAAAAAGTCGATTGATTTACAACCTGAAGCCATACGGATAATGATAACCGGTTATGCTGATATTGAGGCTTCGATAAGCGCTGTAAATGAAGCAAAAATATATCAATATGTTTCAAAACCCTTTGAACCCGATGAATTAAAACTGGTGGTTAAAGGGGCCGTAGAAAAATATAATCTTGTTCAGCATAACAAGCTTCTGGAAAAAAAATTAAAAGAAAACAATATAAAACTTGAAAAAGAAAATATTGAATTAAAATCTCATTTTGTCTCACAGCTGGATTTGGGAAATTTTATTGGAAACAGTCAGGCTATGCAAAAAATTTACAAACTTATTAAAAAAGTAATGAATACCCCTACAACCGTTTTACTGCTTGGCGAAACAGGCACAGGAAAAGAAATGCTGGCTAAGATGATCCATTTTAACAGTACCCGCAAAAGCAAAACATTTGTAGCTCAAAACTGTGGTGCCATTCCCGATACTCTTTTGCAAAGTGAGCTTTTCGGTCATGTAAAAGGTTCTTTTACGGGTGCCATAAATGACAAGCAAGGCCTTTTTCAATTAGCTAACTTTGGAACAGTTTTTCTCGATGAAATTGGTGAAACTTCTCAA
Organism: Calditrichota bacterium; assembly: GCA_963723365.1. Classification (GTDB taxonomy): domain Bacteria; phylum Calditrichota; class Calditrichia; order Calditrichales; family J004; genus CAVRRG01. Next base: position 67,970 of record CAVRRG010000079.1, read on the forward strand.
GCTTTTCAACTGGGTCTTTTGCGTGTTTTGCAGGAGGGTGAAATTAAACCTTTAGGCAGCAACAAGACGATTAAGGTCGATGTGCGAGTTATCGCCGCGACAAACAGAGATTTGAAAAAAGATGTTGAAGAAGGGCGATTCAGGGAGGATTTATATTACCGCTTAAATGTTTTTCCTATACAAATTCCGCCTTTAAGAGAAAGAAAGGAAGACATACCCCCGTTAATGGAATTTTTTATTCAAAAATATTCAAAAAGGATATCTAAAAATATTAAAGCTGTAAACAAGGATGTTATCAATACCTTAAGCCTCGCTTCCTTTCCCGGAAATGTACGCGAGCTTGAAAATGAAATCGAAAGAATGGTTACAATGGCTGATAACAACGCTTTAATAGATCAAGAATTATTATCAGATCGTTTTCTTAATAAAGATGAAACTCTTGCGCCATCTGCGGGTATTACGAAATTAAAACCTGCAATTACAAGTTTAGAAAAGAAACTGATTGGTGAGGCACTAAAAAAGACAAACGGCAATATTTTAAAATCCGCCCAAATACTTGGTATCAGCAGAGTTGGATTACATAAAATGCTAAAACGGTACTCAATTGAAGCAAATGTTTATAAAAGGAAAAACTGATTTTGTTAACAATCGATACATAAATGAATATTTTGTTAACTTTGTTAACATACTGTGCAGTTAAATATATTTTCTTAAGTATATTAATTACAACTACTTAAGGCATAATATTAAACATGGCACACAATTTGGATATAACTGCTTAGTAATATTAAGGAGCAAAGGTCATGAAACTACAGACATTTATAATAACATTAATAGCAGCGTTTATATTAAATTCCTGCTATACTCAATTTGCCACAACTAAACGTGAGCGGGTTGTTAAAAGAGATAACGAACAGCGCTATAATTCCAGATATGAAAACGATGATGAAGATACAACCGCTGAAGATTACGAAGACGAGGCTTATTATGATGACGATGATGATGGTTATTATGCATCCGATGTCAATTATCATTACAGCTCACGTCCTTATGTATACAGCTACAGATATGCGAATTATGATCCCTATTATGACGAATATGTTTATTACAGTTACCCCAGATCTTACGTCTCAATTCATTTAGGTCCGCGTTACAGATACTATGATCCTTTCTGGGTTAGCTATTACTGCACGCCTTACGATTATTATGATCCCTGGAATGGTTGGTGTGGATATGGTTACGTAAATTATTATCCTGTTCACGGATATCGAGGTTATTATGGTGGTTACTGGGGTGGTTACTATGGTGGCTACAATGGTGGTTATTATGGCGGATATGCAAGAGGCTATGCCTATAACTCTAACCGGGCAAAAAGGCCCTTTAGCAATAGAGGTACTGCTGCCAGACCATTGTCCAGGCAGCCCAGAGTAGCGGCAAAGAACAAAACAAATATCAGGCATTCCGTTGTGCGCGAGCCCTTATCTCCACGTACAGCAAGAAATACTGACCGGATAACTAAAAGTACTAATCAAAGAGAATTGAAAACTCTTGAAAATAAATACACAAAAAGAAGTGTCACCCGGAATTCAGACAGAAAAGTGGTTAGTGAAAACAAAAGACGCTATGAAAAAAAATACTATAACAATAATACCGGGACTGATAAAAGAACGCGCAAGGTCCAACGCGATAAGCGTTCTGTAGACAGGAATGACCGGAATAGCAGTAAAACTAAATACCGCTCAAAAACAATCCAAAAAAAGGATTACCGTAGCAATAATACAAGTAAAAAAAGGACCAGCGTAAAGACAAACAAAAGCTCCAAGTCCAGCTATAAAAGTGGTTCATCCAATAAGAGCAGATATTCTGCACCGCGCTCATCGGGTTCTAACAGATCTTCATCTGTTCGTTCTTCTTCCTCATCCGGCCGTTCAAAATCATCCGGTTCATCAGGCAGGAGTTCGCGCTCTTCATCGGGTTCAAAACGCAGCAGTAAATCAAAACGATAAGGAATAGTAAAATGAAACGAGTAATTCAGATAATTTGCAGCATGCTAATAGCTCTCCCACTGCATGCCCAAACAGCCCAGGAGGCGGTTGAGCTCATAGAAAACGAACAAGGATTTGGTATTAAAGCCGCCGCCATGGGTAACGCATTTAGCGGTCTTGCTGATGATTATTCAGCTATTTACTGGAATCCGGCAGGGCTGGCACAATTGGAGTATGGAGAAGTCAACGGCTCTTTAAGCCATGTAAATTTTGACAATAGTTCAACCTACTTAAATACGTTAACATCCGATTTTAGAAGCTTTACCAAGTTACAGAGTTTGGGCGTGGCTTATCCTTTCCCTGTTTTCAGGGGAAGTTTTGTACTTGCATTTGGTTACCAGAAAGTTAATAATCCGGATGCTTTTTCTGAATTCAGCGCCATAAATACCGACCAGGGTTCGGGAGAACCATTTAGAGAAAACTTTTCTTTCTTCAATGAAGGCGAAATGGAACATTGGTCTTTTGCTGCAGCTGTGGATCTTTCCAAAAATTTTTCCGCCGGCGCTACCATGAACTTTGTCGGAGGAAGTAATCTTTCAACGTTAACTTATTTAGATACAGATTATACTGACTTTTTTACATATTCTTATTTTGAAAGAGCACTCAGTGTTACAAATGAGTTCTCCGGTTTTAATTTGAAACTTGGCGGACTTTTTGAATTATCCAAAAACCTTAAACTTGGAACAACGATAACTTTTCCAACTTCTATAACTGTTGACGAAGAATGGGCTATCGATGAATATGATGCCTGGGATGATGTTCCGGATAGTGTCTATAATGATGCGGGAACTTTTGATTATTTAATAGACATTCCCTTTCGCTTTTCAGGCGGCATATCCTATAGCACCCAATTATTTTCTATAAGTTCATCCATTGATTATATCGATTGGTCGCAACTAAAATATGAAGTGCCTTCCAACAGAAGTTCCGCAGATTATAGTGAACTGATTGCGGAGAATGCCATCATCCGCGATAACTACCGTCCTGTGCTCTCTTATTCTTTGGGGGGTGAAATTAACGTACTTAACTCAGGTCTTAAATTACGGGGTGGATACCAATACAAGCCAAGCCCCATGAAAAATCTGAGCAGTGATTTTGACAAAAAGTATTACAGCTTTGGTTTGGGCTATACAGTAGATAAAATGACAACTCTTGAGTTTAGTTATACCCAGGGAGATTGGACAAGAGAAAGCGAATATGCTTACAGCGAGGGTAATATCACTACTGAAGACATAACAACACAAAAATTCTTGTTTGGGCTTAAATATCACTTCTAAATAAAAAAAGTCGGGCGTAAAAACCCGGCTATTTTTTCAACTGGCCTGTTATTGCATTTCCCAGCATAGCATTAACAGGCCTTTTTTTGTATTACTTCACGGCAGCTTTTGCATACTCCCTGCGCATACGTGCGATAGCGGAAATAGAAATCTCTTTAGGACAAACGGCTTCACATTCCTGGATATTTGTACAAGAGCCAAACATTTCTTCATCCATTTGAGCTACCATATTCTCTGCACGGCGCGCTGCTTCCACTTTGCCTTGCGGCAACAACGATAGTTGCGAAATTTTGGCACCCACAAAAAGTGATGCTGAAGCATTTGGGCAAGCCGCCACACATGCACCGCATCCAATGCAGGAAGCCATATCCATAGCTATATCAGAGTCTTCTTTTGCTATTAAAATTGAGTTGGCATCCGGCGCACTACCGGTTTTGGTCGAAATATAGCCACCAGCAGCCATAACCCTGTCAAAGGCCCCGCGGTCAACGACAAGGTCTTTTATTACGGGAAATGCCTTTGCGCGCCATGGCTCTATGTAAATAGTATCACCATCATTAAAATGACGCATATGGAGTTGGCATACGGTTGTAGATTTAAATCCACCATGCGCAACACCGTTTATAACACATCCGCATGTTCCACAAATACCCTCACGGCAGTCACTGTCAAACTCTATGGGTTCAGCACCTTTTTTAGTTAAATCTTCATTTAATACATCCAGCATTTCAAGAAATGACATTTCAGTAGAAATCCCGCTTACTTTATATTCAACCAAATTCCCTTTAGCAGCAGTATTTTTCTGGCGCCATATTTTTAAAGTTAGATTTAATAATTTTTCCATGAATATAGCTCCTTCTTACTTATAACTACGTTGGGTCAACTCAACATTTTCAAAAACCAGCTCTTCTTTTTGCAAGGTATGTGCTTTTCCTTCTCCCTGAAATTCCCATAATGCTGAATATGAAAATTTTTCATCATCTCTTTTTGCTTCTCCCTCAGGAGTTTGGCTTTCTTCTCTAAAGTGCCCGCCGCATGATTCTGTTCTGTTTAAGGCATCACGTGCCATCAACTCACCGAGATCAAATAAATCGGCAACACGGCCGGCCATTTCTAAGCTTTTGTTCAGGTCATCACTGCTGCCGGGGACATTTACATTTTTCCAAAAATCATCACGTAGTTTGGGGATCTCATCCAGGGCTTCCTTCAAACCTTTTTCATTACGGGACATGCCAACATTTTCCCACATAATTAGTCCCAGTTCACGATGAAATTCACGTACTGTCTTTGTACCTTTTATACTTAGCAGCTTTTCGTTCATGGCTTTAACATCTGCTTCAGATCTATTAAAAGATTCTGTGTCTGTTTTTAACTCATGGGCTCCTGTTTTTGCCAGGTAATCAGCAATTGTAAACGGTAAAACAAAATAACCATCTGCCAGACCTTGCATAAGAGCACTGGCGCCAAGTCGGTTTGCACCGTGGTCTGAATAATTGGCTTCGCCTGCCACAAAAAGTCCCGGTATATTACTCATCAAATTATAATCTACCCATAAACCACCCATGGTATAGTGTACAGCGGGATAAATACGCATCGGAACTTTATAGGGATTTTCACCTGTGATTTTTTCATACATATCAAAAAGGTTTCCATAACGTTCTCTGATTGTTGATTCACCGAAGTATTTTATAGAATCCTCAAAATCCAGGTAAACCGCCAGCCTTGTTTCTCCCACACCACGGCCGTCATCGCATACTTCTTTTGCGTTGCGCGACGCCACATCACGGGGCACAAGGTTTCCAAAACCGGGATACTTGCGCTCAAGAAAATAATCTCTTTCACCTTCCGGTATTTCTGCTGCCTTACGTTTATCATCCTTTTTCTTAGAAACCCAAACACGACCATCATTACGAAGACTTTCACTCATAAGAGTAAGCTTGGATTGATGATCACCTGAAACCGGGATACATGTCGGGTGAATTTGCGTAAAACTTGGATTGGCATAGGCAGCGCCTTTTTTATGGCTGCGCCAGGCTGCCGTGGCATTAGAATTTACGGCGTTCGTTGAAAGGTAAAAAACAGTTCCATAGCCACCGGTTGCCAGAACAACCGAATGCCCGGCATATCTTTCAATTTCCCCGTTTGTAAGATTTCTAACGGTTATGCCCCGGGCTTTGCCATCTTCAACGACAAGATCAAGCATTTCTCTGCGTTCATAAAGTTTAACCATTCCGGTTTTAACCTGGTGCATTAAAGCGCTGTAAGCACCCAGCAATAACTGTTGTCCCGTTTGACCACGGGCATAGAAGGTGCGCGATACCTGCGCTCCGCCAAAAGAGCGATTTGCTAAATTGCCTCCATATTCGCGCGCAAAGGGCACACCTTGCGCTGTAGCCTGGTCAATAATATTATTAGAGACCTGGGCCAGCCTGTAAACATTTGCTTCGCGGCTGCGGTAATCACCGCCCTTTATTGTATCATAAAACAGACGCCAAATACTGTCATTATCATTGGGATAATTCTTCGCTGCATTTATCCCTCCCTGGGCAGCAATACTGTGGGCACGACGGGCTGAATCCTGAATACAAAAAGCTTTTACATTGTATCCTAACTCCGCAAGGGAGGCCGCTGCTGATGCACCGGCTAATCCTGTACCCACGACAAGAATTGTATATTTTCTCTTATTGGCCGGGTTTACCAGTTTTAGTTCTGCTTTATGTTTATCCCACTTTTCAGCAAGAGGGCCGGATGGTATTTTAGAATCGAATTGCATTATGCGCCTCCCATGAAAAAGTGAATGTAAACCGGAATAATTACAAATCCGATAGAAACAAACAATGCTAATACAAATCCCATTTTATACATAAGAGGTGTAAAACGCTCACCACTAATTCCAAGAGATTGAAAAGCACTCCAGTAGCCATGACTCAAGTGGACACCAATCAGAATCATCATAAATTCATAATATAAAACACTTAGCGGGCTGGCGTAATATTCATGCACAGTCCTGTATAAATCGCGGATTTGCTGTCCGTCAATTTCGGTCATATAAACGGTACCAAATTTAAAATGGAGAATATGCTGATAGATAAATACAGCGAGTAGTATACCGCTAAAAATCATAGACCAGGTAGCAAAACCGCGTTTGCTTGTTCCACCCGCTCTCTTATTCTTCTTATAATTACTGGGTCTGGCTCTCCAGTTGGTAAGTGTTACGCTAAAGGCATAAACGATATGACCTAAAAGTGTCGCCGCCATAACCGCTTCTGCAACATATAGTAAAAGGCCCAGGCCGGTCAAAAAATGTGCGTATTTATTAAAGGGATCAGGATCTTCAAGCAGAAGAGTTGTATTGCCAATAAAATGGGCAATAACAAACATCCCCCAAAATAAACCGGTAAGGGCCATTAAATATTTTTTACCGATTGATGACCATAAAAGTTGTGAGATTTGCATATCAACGCTCCAGCGTTTTTGATATTTAGCATTATTAAAAAGAATATATAGCACTAGAAATTTACGAAGAGCAAATTATCGGAGCAAGTTAGTTTTGGAGATATTTTTTCTTAAAATGAGCCTGCAAAGTGAAAGTCAGCGCTTACTTTTTATTCATTCTTAATTCTTCTTCCAGATCATCTACTCTGTGCTTTAAACTTTCGATTTCGAAAACGAGAGGGATTGCCATAACAACGATTACAACAATAACATGTGTAATATGATCTTTAAAGCCATCCGGCAATAATTGTCTAAGCTGATCAAGAACACCAAAGAGCTCCAGAAGTATGATTAGGGCAATAATTAGATATATTTTTGTTTTTCTTTGTATCATTTCAATCTTTCATTAAGTAATTATATTCCGTAAAAACATTTCCTTCTTAAAAAAGCAGAATAAGCGTTTTTCCCGAAAAAGTTTTGCACCTTTTTATGCAAATGTACGATTATAATAATTTATTCAAAGCTAAGAATCAAACAGTGCTAGTTAGTGATATATTATTAAGTTAGAAAATCTTGATTAATTCATGACCAGTCTGTCATTTAATCCTCTTTAATTAGCTGTATGAAATTTTATAACTTCATAATTTCAATATCATTATCATTGACATTTTGCAGTGAAAACACGCTGACAAAAAATGAAAATAATATTGCTGTAGAGTGGACTTCACCCAGTATCGGGCAAACAGATGTGCTGGTTACAACAGATATACAAATTGGGCTGAGCAATTTTCCTGATACTTTTGATTCCAATATGGTTGCGGTAGAGGCCGGTGAAACTATACATACACACGCTTTTCTTGACAGCAGCATATTAGTAATCATACCGTTATCCCCTTTGCCTGCAGAAACTGAGGTAAATGTTATTATTCTAAAATCCTTAGGATTAAAGGATAATTATTTCTTCAATTTTTTTACTTCCAACGATAAAACTCAATTTCTGTCATTGACAGCTATTGCACCTGCAGATAGTGCTGTTGTTTCTGCAAATAATACGCAATCTTTGCATTATCGCGCCAATTATGATATAAATCCGGCCAGCGTAGATCGTGCTTTTAGTTTAAGGAATTTAACGGACAATGTGTTTGTAGCTACAACCGTTATAAACGTTTCCGGTAAAGATATCTATGTGCAAGTCTCAGGATTATTAGAAACGGGAAAAGAATATGAAGCAAAATTCAGCTCCAGGGCTATCCGCGGAACTGAAGGCCAAAATCCATTTACACATCATTTCTTTTATTTTTCCACATCCGGTATTTAAATCAGCGCCGGGTCAATAAGTTACTTTTTAAGAAACAATTTGTTTTTAATTTCAGAACTTAACTGATACAAAAACCTTTTCCAGTCAAGCAGGCCCATATAAAGCCAGGGCTGATTTTTGATATGTTTCCATATGCTACCCGAACCGGACCAACTCCAGCTGTGACTCCAATAATGAATACATAATGTTTCCTTGGCGATATATTGTTCTGGATTATCACTCAATCGATCTTTATAGTGCATTGGTGAAAAGTATTGCGATGAATAAACAGTAACATTGTGATTCAATTTTTGGTTATTGTTACTTTTTCTTAATCCATATTTCCTGGCAACTTTTGTTACAATTCTGGGCATTGTTGGAGGGTTACCCAATTTTAGTTTTAGCGATTTATCATAATATTTCAAACAGTCAAGAATAAAAGGGTGTTCCTTTTCTGAAGCTATAAAATGGCATGCTAATGTCTGCTCATCTTCTCTTCCTAAAACACAATGATTTTGTAACAGGAAATCAAACTTTTGGATAACTTCAACATCCAGGTCCAGATATATACCACCAAAGCGTGCCAGGCTGTGCAGTCGAATATAATCAGCAGCAAAAGCCCATTTCTTTTGCTGTATCATTTTATTAAAAAACTTAGACTTCACCACATGAGTCATGTCCCATTTCATAAATTGATAATCAGCTAAAACAGAATTCCAGCTTTCAAAACACTTTTTATGGATCTCTTCCCATGGGTCTCCGCTAAACCAGGCGTAATGAATTATTTTTGGAATGCTCATATTAGTATGTTAAATAATATTTTCAACACGTTCAGAGAATTTGAACCCTTAATAAGACAAGAATAACATCGTTTGATATATGTATAATCCAGGTGAATTTATATTTTTTATTTTCTCATGTAAGCAATACGTAATCTAGCCAGTAAGTGAGCAAAAAAAAAAAAAAACGAAAAACCAAAATGTATTGCTGCTTGG
>CAVRRG010000080.1:0-16788 GCA_963723365.1 Calditrichota bacterium
TGGTGAATGGGATAAGTTGATTGTTGGCATTACCTATGCCAGCATCCCGCTTGGTTTTAGCTTTGCCAAATAAAAAAGCCGCTCAAAAATTGAGCGGCTTGAAATGCAACCAGATTACTTTTTCTTTTTCTTATCATCTTCATCAACTACTTCATAATCCGCATCTTCAACAGATTCTTCACCTTTTTTTTCAGGTTGCTCTTCTTGTTGTTGCGCTTGCTCTTCTCTGGCAGCACCTTCCTGTTCCGGTCCCTCTCCCTGAGCATACATTTTCTGAGCAATTTCATTCCAGGTAGTATTGACGCTTCAAGAGCAGATTTAATTTCATCCACGTTATTACCTTTTTGAGCTTCTTTGAGCCTGCCGAATGCAGCTTCAATTTTACCTTTATCTTCATCGCTTAGTTTATCACCCAATTCTTTAATCTGCTTTTCAGTCTGGTAAACAACGGCATCAGCCTGGTTTTTTATATCAATTTCTTCGCGTTTACGTTTATCTTCTGCTGAATGTGCCTGGGCATCTTTACGCATTTTTTCAATTTCAGCCTCACTTAAACCACTTGAAGCTTCAATTCGTATGGATTGCTCTTTATCAGTTGCTTTGTCTGTTGCAGAAACATGCAGCATTCCATTAGCATCAACATCAAACGTTACTTCTACCTGTGGTACACCGCGTCTGTGCCGGTGGAATTCCATCAAGAATGAAACGTCCTAAGGAACGGTTATCCGCAGCCATTTCACGTTCACCCTGCAGAATATGAATTTCAACCGAAGTTTGATTATCTGCGGCTGTCGAAAATATCTGCGATTTTTTTGAAGGAATCGTTGTATTCGCTTCAATCAGCTTAGTACTCACGTTCCCCAAGAGTTTCAATCCCCAGTGATAAGGGAATAACATCAAGTAGCAGGATATCGTTTACTTCACCGGTTAAAACTCCACCCTGAATAGCGGCACCAATGGCAACAACTTCATCCGGATTAACTCCTTTGTGAGGTTCTTTTCCAAAAAATTCTTTTACTACTTCCTGTACTTTGGGAATTCGTAGTTGACCCACCAACAAGAATCACTTCTTTAATTTCACTTGTTTTTAATCCCGCATCTTTAAGTGCTTTTTTACATGGATCCAGCGTTCTCTGGATAAGATCATCAACAATCTGCTCAAATTTAGAACGCGAAATTGTAATGTTAAGGTGTTTTGGCCCCGAATCCGTAGCAGTAACAAACGGCAGGTTAACTTCCGTTTCAGATGAAGAGGATAATTCCACCTTAGCTTTTTCTGCCGCTTCTTTTAAGTCGTTGAAGAGCCATCGGATCTTTTCTTAAATCAACACTTTCTCAGTTTTAAGAAACTCATCGGCTAAGAAATCTATCAAACGCTGGTCAAAGTCATCACCACCCAGGTGTGTATCACCATTAGTAGATTTTACTTCAACAACGTTATCACCAATTTCAAGGATGGAGATATCAAAAGTACCACCACCAAGATCAAACACTGCGATTATTTCATCTTCTTTTTTATCAAGACCATAGGCCAAAGAAGCTGCTGTAGGTTCATTAATAATTCTTTTGACATCAAGTCCTGCAATTTTACCGGCATCTTTTGTTGCTTGTCTCTGTGCATCATTAAAATAGGCCGGGACTGTAATAACAGCTTCAGTAATTTTCTCACCTAGATAATCTTCAGCAGTTTGTCTCATCTTTTGTAAGATCATGGCAGAGATTTCCGGTGGTGAATATTGTTTATCACCGGCATCAACCATTACTACATCATTATTACCTTTTACAACTTTATAAGGAACTTCTTTCATTTCAGTACTTACCTCTTTATAAAAACCGTCCCATAAATCGTTTAATTGAAAATACTGTATTTTGTGGATTAGTAACTGCCTGACGTTTTGCAGAAGCACCTACAAGTCTTTCTCCTTTTTTAGTAAATGCAACGACAGACGGGGTAGTACGTCCACCTTCAGCATTCGCAATTACAACCGGTTCGCCACCTTCCATAACAGAAACAACAGAGTTGGTGGTACCCAGGTCAATTCCTATAATTTTTCCCATTTAATTTTCCTCCGAATATCTAATTTTTAAAATTCATTTTTACTAAACGGCTTTACTTATGCAATGACCGTGCCATGAGAATAAAGAGGGTTAAAGTGTTATATATTATACATTTAGGTAATTATTTATTTAATCAGAAGAGACTGACACTATGGCAATAATGTAGCCCAAATGGCGGATAATAAAAAAAGCCACCTCTAAATCCAGAAGTGGCCTTATAAATAAAATAAATTATTAATTTTTAGTGTTAGGGATTTCCATAAAAACCAGGCGATCAAAGTTATCATCATTTTGCTGTTTGGTGCGCACTTTCAAACGAACGACATCCCCTTTTTTATAATTCTCCAACTTAGAGTTGAAATCGCTTACGTTCCTTACGGTCTTGCGGTTGACTTCATATATAACGTCGCCACTTCTAATTCCGGCTTCAGCGGCTTTACTATATCGTTCAACATCTGTAACAACTACTCCATTATCCAAATCATACTGATTTAATTGCCTGTCGGATAAGTCTTTTAATTTCATTCCTAAATCAGGTACTTTTTCTACAGGCTTTTCTATTTTACTCTTTGAAGAGAGATTTATGTTACCATCAGGTCCAAGTAAAACGGCATCAAAATTCTTTTTTCGGCCATCGCGCCACAAAGTTATTTCAACTTCCTGACCAGGATTGTAGGTACCAATTTTAGCTTGTAATTCGTTGGGTTGGTTTACTTCAACGCCGTTTACTTCGAGAATAACATCACCTGCTTCAATTCCAGCTTTATCTGCTGCTCTTCCCTTTTGTATGCTGGTCACCAGGACTCCATGCGGTTTATCCAGTCCTACACCTTTTGCAACAACCGGATCTACCGCTTCAATATAAACACCAAGGTAGCCTCTGCGTACTTCGCCATATTTCATCAAATCATCTATAATACTTTTAGCAATATTAATTGGAACAGCAAATCCGTAACCCATGTAATAATTGGTACGGGTTGCAATAGCGGAGTTAACGCCCACAACCTCACCGTTTATATTAACAAGAGCCCCACCGCTGTTGCCAGGATTTATAGCTGCATCCGTTTGTATAAAATTTTCTATGGCGTCTCCACCACCAAGAATATTTACATTACGTCCTATCGCACTCACAATACCTGCTGTTACTGTTGAAGTCAACCCAAGAGGACTACCAAAAGCCAATACCCATTCTCCAATTTGCACGTCATCGGAATTACCCAGAACAGAAATAGGTAAATTATCGCCATCAATTTTTAGCAGGGCAATATCTGTTTTAGGATCTCTCCCAATAACTTCGGCCGTGAACTCCCTGTTATCTATTAGTTTTACCTGCAGTTCATCCATATCTTCAACCACATGGTTATTTGTAATCACATAGCCGTCTGCACTGATAATAATTCCCGATCCGGAACCTTGCTGCTTATACTGATGATTTTCATCATCGGGCATCCCGCGTCGACCGAAGAAATCAAAAAAGGGATTTTGTTGAACATTAACGGTCTTTGTAGTGTAGACTGAAACTATCGCTGGTCTAACTTTTTCAACTATTTCGGTGAAAGCAAGGTTAGGATTAAAATTAGAGATAGAAAGTTTCTCTTTATTTTGTGCCGGTTTAATATCTGCTTCTGTATATATTTGCTGAGAAGATTGTGCACCTGCATTTGAGTGTATACCCAGGTTTGCAGTTAGAATCACACCGATAACAGCACCAGTTATTATCAGCCCCACAAAAAGTGAAGGTTTATTTTGCCCTTTCATTATAAACTCCTTTTATTGTATTTTTTTTGTAACTAAGACCATTTATATAAGCTAACCAGAATTCAAAACTTTTTTTTTCTTATTTAGTTCCATGCCTTCAATATTTTTAAAGCCAAGTGAAAAAATTCAATTTCTAAGATAAATTTGTTTTTAAGCAACTGTTTAGATATTAATATAAAGTAATAGTTACGATAAATATTTCTGAAACAGTGATAAAAGAAATTTAAGGAACTTACAATGGAATATAAAACGCAAAAAAACAGATATGATTCAATGATATATAACCGCAGCGCTAAAAGCGGTCTAAAATTACCAGCGATTTCTCTCGGTTTGTGGCATAATTTTGGAGGCATTGATTCCTATGAAAACAGCAGAAAAATGCTGTTCAGGGCATTTGATTTAGGAATTACGCACTTTGATCTTGCAAATAATTATGGTCCCCCTCCCGGCAGCGCAGAACAAACCTTTGGTAAAGTTTTAAAATCCGATCTTAAGGCATACAGGGATGAGCTAATAATTTCAACAAAAGCGGGATGGGATATGTGGCCCGGACCTTATGGAGATTTTGGCTCCCGAAAATATTTAATTGCCAGCCTGGATCAAAGCCTGAAAAGAATGGGTCTTGAATACGTGGATATTTTTTATCATCACCGTCCTGACAGCGCAACACCACTATACGAATCAATGTCAGCATTGGACCACATCGTTCGCAGCGGTAAAGCATTGTATATCGGAATTTCATCTTATAATGCTGAACAAACCAGACAAGCGGCAAAGATCCTAAGAAAATTAGGAACCCCTTGTTTAATCCATCAACCATTGTACAATATGTTTGAGCGCAGTATTGAAAAAGATTTATTATTCACCCTGAAAGATGAAGGAATAGGCTGTATTGTTTTTTCACCCTTGGCCCAGGGACTTTTAACAAATAAATACCTCAACGGAATTCCCAAAAATTCACGAGCCGCTAAAGAAAGCATCTTTTTAACGGCAAAGGATATAACGGAGAAAAAATTAGCTGTAATCGGTAAACTAAACAGTATTGCTGAGTCGCGAGGACAAAGTTTAGCGCAGATGTCTGTGGCCTGGTGTTTACGTTTAAAGGATGTCACTTCCTGTTTGGTTGGATCAAGTAGCGTGAGGCAAATTGATGAGAGTGTTGCAGCTTTAAATAATCTTTCTTTTACTGCAGATGAGATTTCAAATATTGATTTAATACTAGGACATTAAAATTTATATTGTGTACCAAACAAAACTTGCCCCGATGCTATTACAAAATCTGATTCAAGAATGTTTTGATCCTGGTAATGGGCTTTAATGTACAGCAAAATTGTCCTTGAATAATCATATCCTAATTTTAATGAGGCACTATTATATTGTTCCATCCTATTAACCAATAAAGCATATGCGTCATTCTCTGTTTCAACCCCGGAGCGGATTAGATTAGCCATAACAAACAGAGAGAAGTCTTCAGCAAAATATCTGCCCGCTATAAATTTTACCTGTTGGTTAATCAGCTGATCATCATAATACCTGAATAAGCGAAGCGTTAAACCGATTATCATTTTATTTCTATAGCTATACTCGGTATCTATTCCAAAACGCAGCCGATTCACATTATCCGTATTTTGTATTAGTGACAGATCCGAAAGAACGACACCCAGACTAATTTTGCCTAAGTTTTGCGGTTTATATATAAATGCGCTACCAACAGAATTTACACTAAGATAACCATCTTTATCATATATTAACTGACTGTGCGAATTTTGGCCTGAGACTTGTACAGCATACAGACTGGAGATATTATATAAATAAATGCCTCTGGCATAAATATGAAATAATTTCTGGTTATACTTTTCAAAAACATCAACATAGTTGTTATCTGATAACAATGAAAAACTTAAAACATTATCCTTGTTTATATTAAATAAATAATCTATTTGCCCTATAACTTTAGCGGCACCTAAGCTGTTATCCAGACCATAGAGTTCAGAACGGGTGTTTAATTTGAATTCTAAATATGATGACTTAAAACGCATCTTATTGTCAACTTTGAAAATAAGCCGTTGGACCAGACCCTCTCCAAACAATTCAATATCGACTAATCCAAATTCAGCGGCTGTTTTAAATGAGGTTTTAGAACTGTTTTTTTGAGCTGTAAGTAATAAAGGAACCAGGATTAAAATCGAAAGAATAATTAAGCTCACTTTGTTTTGACGCATAATTAATCCGCTTGCTAATGACTTTCAATTATATTATAAATTATCTCATTATACAACTTTAAAGTTTTTTTTGTTTCGTTAATCAAAATCAGATAATCTTCCAAATAAAAGGATTCTGTTTCATCATAATTTGCAATTTCTATATTTGAATATACAAAAGGCTGTAAAGTCTGCTGAATATCAGTAATATTTGTTCTCTCCTTCACAAAACTTTCCTGGCTGGGGCCAATGCTTTTAAACTGTGATTCCTGCGCAGTTTCAGCAGAAAGAATAATTCCGCCAATACTGATATTATCAAGATCATCAGCAAAATCCTTAGCCATTTCATCTAATCGAATCATTTCTTTGATATCTTTACTCTTTTGGTTTAGTAATGCTATGATTGAATCGACCTCTTGCAGGGCGTTGTTCAAATAATTTAAATAGATGGCACGCTCCTGCGCCGGCTGCTTATCTTTAAAAGTGATTCTTTCAATTAAATCCGGATTAAAAGTAAGCGCGGTTAATATAGGAGAGACGATTATTTTTTTTGCATTAAGGGCTTTTATTTTATTTACAGTAACCTGTTGTCCAGCCGGTTCGATTTCTTTAAGGGAATCTATTGCAGCAGAATATTTATGATAAAGATCTTTTCTTTGAATGAAAATTTCTTCATTGACGGACTCCAGTTCTTTTTCAATAATATCAATTAGACTTGTTTTATCCAGTGCTTCTGCCAACAAATCTGATATATAATCCTCATCCGGAAACTCATACCTTTTTTCAATTTCGATTATTTCAAGCAAGGTATTTAATTCAGATTGCAAGACATTGATTTGAGTTATTTTTTGCTCCTTGAAAGTATTCAATTCTTGTAAGCTATTTTCATCAACATCAAAATTTTGTGCTGCTAATGGCAATGCAAAAAGTACCGTCGCTATTGTGATTAACCAGATATTCAGGTTCATTTTAAATAAGTCCATATTTCTCCAGTTTGTAATATAAAGTACTGGTTCTAATTCCTAATAATTTAGCCGCCCGGTTTTTTGTTCCATTGGCCTTTTTCATAGCATGCTGCAGCAGATTTTTTTCAAAATTAGCCAAAGCATCATCCAGGGGCAGGCCATTTAAATCTGAAGAAATACCTATTGGATTGTTGCCTAATGTTCTTACAACAGTTTCCAGAGAAATCTTAAAATTATCGGATATAACACAAATTCTTTCGATTAAATTTTCTAATTCCCGGATATTGCCCGGCCATGAATAATTGCTAAGCGCTTCGATAGTTTTAGCATCCATCGTATATTCATTTTTATTATTACTGAGTTTTTTTAAAAAGTGCTGCACGAGAAACTCGATATCCTCACGTCTTTCTCTCAGAGAGGGTAATTTAATGGGTATTACACTTAGCCGATAATAGAGGTCTTCTCTAAATCCATTATTTTCAATACTCTTAAACAAATCCCTGTTTGTTGCTGAAATAACACGTACATTCGATTTTATTGTCTCTTCCCCGCCAACTCTCTCAAATTCCTTTTCCTGCAATACCCGCAGCAATTTTACCTGCATAGAGAGTGATATATCGCCTATTTCGTCCAGAAAGAGTGTTCCATTTTCTGCAAGTTCAAAGCGCCCTTTTCTTTGTTTGAAGGCTCCCGTAAAGGACCCTTTCTCGTGACCGAACAATTCCGTTTCCAGCAGATTATCATTTAAGGCACCGCAGTTTACTCTTACAAATGGATTTTTAGACCTATCACTTTTTTTATGAATAGCCCGGGCAACAAGTTCTTTACCGGTGCCGCTTTCACCTTCTATTAAAATAGTGCTGTCTCCCGGAGCCACCTTTTCTATCAGCTTAAAAACGTCCTGCATTTTTTCTGATTGGCCGATAATTTCCGGATAAGCTTCGGAAAGCTCCTCATTTAGATAGATATTTTGCTGCTGCAGTTTATCTAATTGTAATGTTTGATCGATTTTCTCAAATATTTTTTTTACCCTAACCCGCAGCTCTTCATTCGAAAAAGGTTTTGTAATAAAATCGGCTGCCCCGGCATGCATTGCATCAACAGCGGTATCGATTGACCCATATGCTGAAACAATAATCACTTCACTTTGCGGATTTATTTCCTTTACTTTTTTTAAAACCTCAATTCCATTTAGATTTTCCATTCTTAAATCCGAAAGAACAAGGGCGTTTTTATTTTTCCGGAAATATTCGATAGCTTGTTGTGGATTTGAAAAATCACGGGTTTCATAGTGATTGCGATGCAGCGTTTCACTCATAGCCAGCCGCATTGTATCGTTATCTTCAATGATTAATATTTCTTTTTGCAAATTTTCCTGCTTTATTTTTGAATTTTAAAAGTACATCCGCCGCTTGTATTGTTTTCGAAATACATACGCGCATTATTGGCAATGCATAACTTCTTGCAAATGGCTAAACCTAATCCTGTACCGCTTGCTTTTGTCGTAAAGAAGGGATTAAATATATTTGTCACATTATCCCTGGCGATTCCGGGACCATTGTCGGATATTGATATTTCAGAATAACCATTATTTGCAAGCGATTCAATTTTTATTGATCCTCCATTTTGAAGCACATCGATAGAATTTGACACCAGGTTTGTCAAAATTTGTTTTAAATGTCCATAATCAAACAGGATGGAATTGTTCTGCACATCAACGGTAAAATCAATTTTACTCCTGTCAATTGAAGAATTTAAATTTCGTTTCACTTCACTAATAACTGAAGCCACATCGCTCTCAATCATTTCCGGATTGAGTGGTTTGCTGAAATCAAGGAACAGTGTTAATTGGTTTTTTAAGCCTGCAAGCTCCTGTAAAATTTTTTTAAGGTGATTCCTGGTTTCCGTTTTCCCCTCAAAGTCCTCCAGCACTAACCCTGTCAAGAGTTCAATCCCTCCCAAAGGATTTCTTATTTCATGAGCTATTTGAGCAAGCATCTGTTCACGTTCCCGATTTTGATTGGCCAGATCACCTTTCATTTTTTCCATAGTATTTCTTAATATTTCAAACTCGCCTGAAATTTTTGATGGTGATGGTGTATTAAAATTGCCCGCGCCAATCCCCTCACTAAATTCAACCAGTTTATTAACAGGTTTTGAAATATTATAGGCAATAAACCAACCCGCAATAAGTGTAACCAATACACCTAAAATACCAATCAAAATGAAGTTACTAGAGAGCTCGTTCAAGGTTTCAAGTCTTTTGGCACTCTCCTCAATCCCTAAATAGAAATTATCATTTATTCTATAAAACCCCCAGATATACCAGCGGCCGCTGTAATCAGAAAAGGGAAAAGAAGCGCCGGAGTTGCCCGTTTTGATTAAGGCTATCTCGGCCCGATTTAATTGCAGCTGCGTTTGAGAAATACCATAATTGGCAAATGAAAGAATTTTAAGGTCCTTATTGAAAATAAAAGCATTCTCAATGCCACTCTGTTTAACCTGGGTCATTAAATAATTTTTATATAATGTACTGGCTTGCGTATTTGTATTGGATATAAAATCTAAATAACTGGGATTTAATGAGGCAGCCATATAGGAGCTCAGCATTCTTACATGCTCAGTAGATTGCTGCAGATAGTTTTTTTTTACGGCAAAATAGCTGATGCTTGACATAAGAATCACCAAAGACACTGTTATTACGTTAAGGATAATTATAATTTTAGTTTTTATCGAAACCATTATTTGCTGCTATAAGTGAAAGTTCTTTGCAACAATATATTATCTTTTTAAGGATTTCAAAACATAAAACATAATTCATTTGGCACTGTACTAAGTGACCCGCAAATCCTGAATGTAGCTTTTTTATATTGTTGTTAAAAAAAAAGAGGTTGGTTTTCGGGAATTTCATAAAATCTAAGTATTTCACTACCAATTTTACCAAACCAACCTCTGTAACATGGACACCACACCTCCTTTCTGTAATATTGTCCTGATATTTCTGCATAACTACTTTTAAATTTTCTTCAAATCGAACAGCACACTAACATATCTTATGCGCTGATCATTAAAAATAAAATGGTTTTAAATAATTATTTGTATAGAGTTTATGACGGTAAGTAAGCATCAATAAATATGCCAGCTTTAAAAGGGCTTATTTACGGTGATTAAGGGGTTGGCTTTAAAAAATATCTATTTAATTTCTGATAGGGCATCAGTTTTCTGATAATAAGAGAGGGGGTTTATATATCTAATTTTAGATAAAAAGACTGCAATAATTAGTGCAGTCTTTGCCAGAATTTGTTTTTAATTGGGTGGCCATAACGGATCAGGCAATGGAGTACCGCTGCCACCCCCACTATCTCCACCTAAAACAAGCGCCGCTATACCCCCGCCAACCAATAGTGTACCCAGTCCAATCCACATCCAGGGCAAACCATCGTCTTTTTTAACCTGTTTTGTCTTTGGGGTTTCAGTCTCCTGGCCTGCTAATTGTTTTGCGATAATTTTTATCACTCCCAGTAATCCGGATATCTCACCGGTATAGTCATGCTGCGGTGCCCTGACGATTTTGCCCGTTGTAACATCAAACATTCTTACATCCATAGTTATTGTGTTACCGATTTTACCCACATCTCCGGCCACCATAAGACGCGCACCCAATAATTTACCGGCTTCAATGGCACATTCCGAAGAAACACAGCCGCTGAGATTAAAACCCTGTTCCTGTAATATGGAATTCATCTGACCACGTTCCAGCACATCAAATACCCCAATATTTACCAGTTCGGTCCTTAATCTGTCTGCCAAAGTAGAAGCTTCGTTAGCGGTAAGTCCACCTTTGGCATCTAATCCCAGCACACCGACCTTTAACTTACCTTTTTGCTGGGCATATAGGGGTGATAAATTTCCAACAAGGATAAAACAGGCAAAGTTTAACAACACTGCAATTCTTAAAGATTTTTTCATTTTCTTTCCCATAACTTTTAATGGTTATCTAATTAAAACGGCTTTTTTAATTTTGACTGCTTTATCACCTTTTAATTTTATAATATAAACTCCACTGGCAACGAATGAACCGGCATCATTTGTGCTGTTCCATTGTAAAGTATGATAGCCTGCCGCTAATTCTTTATTGCGTAAAAGGGTTTTTACTTTTTGTCCCAGGATATTATATATCTCTAATGAAATGGTATTTTCTTTTGGTAAGGCAAATGTAATATGTGTAGAAGGATTAAATGGATTGGGATAATTTTGCTTTAAATCAAAGACAACAGGTACCAGAAAATCCATACTCTGCGATTCAACAAATGCTTGATCTCCAACAATTAGGCGCAGATCCCTGGTGTCTGTATTGCTCATGAAAATATTTAAATTCCAATCATTGTTTTCCAGATCATACATCTTCCTCATATTTTTATCTACAACCTGGGCGGAAAAACCAGCAGGCAGGTTGCCAAATTTCTCAAAATCGATTTTTATGCGATCTTTTTTATCATGACTATAAACTTCAAAATCCCAAAAATTTCCTTCTTGATTATTAGGCTGTAAATAGGACGATAAATTATAATTTAATTTATTTGCAAGTTCATGTATACCGGCAACCGCTTTAATGCTCAAAGAGATATTGTTACCAATTATAAATGGTTCATGCCATACCGTGCGGGTTAATTTCGATTCATCTGAATATACACCGGCATAGTTGCTGACATCCATACTTTCTTTACCAAAAGCAGAAATCTTAAGACCCCAGTCCTTATCAACAAAGTTATCTGAGATTGATTGCTTATTGGCACTTCCACCAGCTACTCCAATATTCAAAGTGGATGTACCGGCTGATAAGATGGCTAATCCTTCCCACTTTTTTAGATGCGTTGGATTATTGACCCAGCCAGAGCTGCCTAAATACCAGGCTTCGGGTATAACACCATTTACTTTTAAGCTATCTATCGGGATATCAAAATCAAAAGGGTTACCGATTATATTCCAACCGTCGGATAGAGCTATGGGACCCACATTATCTTCATTGGTAGAAACCCCGCTGCCTGTTTTTATTACTTCACCGGAACTTTTAACAATGAGCAGAAAATCCTTTTCCCGGCTGCACAATGGATTGATTCTTAATGGCCTCATAATCCTGTAAAATGCCATTTGTAACCGTAAAAAATTTCCATTTATTATCGCTGTAAGAGCCCAGGTCATCTTCCAATAAAGTGGATGGTTTTTTGTCATCCAGAATAAAAGGAACGGAAAAAATTCTGTAATCACCCTCTGTAGTTCCGTTATGTTGGGCAATTTCATTACCTGAGTTATCCAGGTTAGACGCGCCATTTTCAGCATCTAACTCGGCCAACACAGCATAAGCGCCTACAGCCGGTAAGCGTGTCGAATTTTCAGCAACATCATAGGCAATAATAAAATATTCAGAACCTCTTTGGGTATGGATAGTGGCCGGGATTGCCGCCTGGTTACCGGTAAAGATTAGCCGATTCAAAACTGATTATGTCACCTACTTTTCTATAATATAATTCGATTAACCCTATCCCGGATTGGGCATCTGAGGCACTGACGATAATATCCACCGCTTGATTAGCGGTAGCCGAAGTGACTGCTGTATGGGTAAGAACAGGAGCGGTAATATCACCGCTCAGGGAAGCGATAAAGCCAGCTGATATAGTATTACTGGCTGAAGATGAAACACCAATAGTCGATGCCTGGCCCATAACGCCGGTTATTTTATTTGAAGCGGATTGCATACTGCCCCCGGCATTACTTTGCTCGCCTGTGGTCAATTGGGTTTGGGCCTGAGCAAAGAAAATCGAAAGAAGAACAATCCAGCAATTTGATATTTTTATTCGCATTTAATTTTTCTTTCAAAAATATTATAAGTCATTTGAAAAAGTTTTATAATCAAACTAGTTACCACTTTCATTTTCGAGCTTTGCTTTTATAAAAGAATTTTCTGCTTTTTCAGCTTCTAACCTGGCGCGTGTTGCTTCTAATTCCAATTGCCGTAAATCTGTTTTATAAACTGTTTCAGACGCTCCGCTTGGACTGCCAACAGCTTCCGCATTAATTGTTTCATACTCTCGTAAACCCTTAATATCTGAAGTTATTGCAGTTACAGTTCCTCTTGCAACTGGAAAATATAGTGCCGTGCAAGTAGCATAACCCATTGAAATGGATGAAGCGGCTTGTGACTTATAGGCTTCTAATCTAAATGTGTATGTTCCAGCCGAGCTTTTAAAATATGTACGTTGTGCAGAGGCATCGAAGAATGACGTCCCGGTGGAAACATATCCATGCAAACCAGATAATGTATACAAACCCGCAATACCGCCTCCACCCTCTGTTTCATCCACTTGTATAAATGCCCAAGATTGAGAGACAGACCCGGAAATTTGAACGTATGCACTGGCTTGTACAAAAATATATCCTGCAGCGGGAATTGTAATAGTAACCGTAACAATATCTGACATTTCCGATGTTGTTAAAATTACAGATCCTGTGTTTCTTCCTTGCGCTATTCCAGGGCTATCCAAAATATCCACGTTTGTTAAAGTATTATCCTGGATATCAACACTCTGGATAGAATTATTTAGTATTTCAGTACTCCCCACAGCCCCCGTGGCCAACTTTGGACCTGTAACGGCACCTGTGGCAATTTTGGCAGTAGAAACTGCATTAGCAAAAAGTTTGTTATTGGTTACCGCCCCGTTCTTAATCATTGACGGCGTGATGGCATCATCAACAAGTAAGCTTGCTTTATGGGAGTGCAGCGCATAAGCCACGCTGCTAATGCGCTGCCGCGGAGATAATGTTTCTGCTCCAACAGCTATTTGCAGATACAAAGAATCATTTTCAGCAAATAAGTTTTCAGGAATTTCAGCTACGCTGCCTAACAGTACATTAAACAATCCTTCTGAAACAGCTAAAGCACTATGCGTTTCTGTCCATTGCTCTGTGCCGGCTGCCGGATCATCAAAAATGGAGAACTGTACATCAAAATTACCCTCCCGGGGATCACCACTGCCATCAACCAGCTGACCCTGGTAATTAATTAATGCGGGTGTTTGGCCATATAACAACGTGCCGCTTACTATAAATAAATAGGCTGCAAATAATAACTTTCTGGAAAATTGCATTTTCGTTACTCCTGATTTGGTTATTAAATTCTAAAGATATGGAATTAAGCTCGAACGGTTTTTAAATATAATAAAAAAAGTTACTTTTAAAAGGATAAACAAAATAAATCTTTCTTTTACTAAATCAAAATCAACTTATTGTTTTAGAAGTTGTTATAATGAAAGTGACAATTGAAAATATTCACGACAACCAACAATAAATAAGTTTGCTGAAAAAAATTGTGCAAATGTCACAGATAGACTTATAAAAATAACCATTTTAAAATTGCATTTTCTATCCTACTTTGAGATTTTATTATTATGAAAGAATCATTTCTAAAAAAACTTCTCTATGAAGTGCTGGGCAGTCTGCTGTTTTTAAGTGTTATTTTCCTGCTCTATTTAACCTGGGAAAGAACCAGGGATCCGCTGCAGGCGCTGGGCGCCCTGGACCTGCAACCGGCAATATATGAAAGATACTGTTTATTTTGATTCGACTTTAGCCGGCAGGCGCTATTATAATGAAATTGAATTGTTATCCGCGCAAACGGACACTATCAGGGCCATAATAAGCCTGCCTGAAAACTACAGGGAAAAAAGCTTTCCGCTGGTTACAATTTTAGGCGGCATAAATATCGGCCGCCAAAACCTGCGCTTTATCCAGGAACCGGGTGAAAATATTTTAGTGGTTTACATCTATGATTATAATATGGAGCGTTGGGAGCGAAGCTCTTTAATACCGGAAGTGCGCCACATTCGCCAAAAAGTTATTAAAGCAGCGGCTCAAATTGTGGAACTGCAGCATTGGTTGTTGAATAAATCATGGAGTGATACAAACAGGGTGGCCATGGTTGGCTATAGCTTTGGCGCCCTGTTTCTGCCTGCTGCCCAGCACTTAGCCTGGAATAATGGCATAAATACAGGAGCTAACTATTTTAGCTTATGGCGGTGCTGATTTCGATATCCTGATAAGTCAAAATCTTAGAACAAAACCCAGGTGGCTGCGACCGGCAATAGCCTGGTTAGCCTCTTCCTTAATACATGTAGTTGATCCTGTAAATCATGTACCTTATATGAAAGGTGAGTTCTACCTGATCAATGGCTTGCGGGATAAGCAAATGCCTGCTGACTCCTGGCAGCTGCTGCATGATTTAACTCCGCAGCCTAAAAAGATAGAGATGCTGGATGAAGGACATATGCATCCCCGAAAAGAGTACCTGACAGAGAAACTGATAAAAATGAGTCATGTATGGCTTAAAGAAAAAGCTATTATGAATTAAAAAAGGCCCGCATAACGGGCCCCTGAATTTTCTATTATACCGACAATGGCAAATAAATTATTTAATTAAAAGCATTTTCTTTACAGATCTGAAATTAGCAGCCTGAACCGCATAAAAGTACAAACCTGAGGCCAGGTTTTCTGGCTTCCAGATATAATGATATTTGCCAGGCATCATTATTTCATTAACAATGGTGGCTACATTTTTACCCAGTGAATTAAATACGGTCACAACAACGTGTGATGTTTTTGGCACATCAAATTTTATTACCGTATAGGGATTAAAAGGATTGGGGAAATTTTGATACAGCGCAAAAGTCATTGGAATTTCCGTACCATCTTTTAGAATTCCGGTAATAAGTACCTGAACCTCATTACTGGCCGGGCTTAAATTATCATGAATATCGCGGGCACAGACAATATAATAAACATCACTTACCGGGATAGGATTTGTATCCGTAAATAATGTATCGCTGATAACTGCAAAAAGCGAATCGTTTGCCGGGTTGATATCGGGCGTTGTGCTGCGGTAAACCACATATTCCCTCAGGTCATTTTCACTATTAGGGCTCCAGCGCAATGTAATCTGATTATTGTTATAGATAGCGTTGAGATTGGCCGGTGCCGCTGGTGCAATATTATCTATGGAATAACCGCTATCGGGGTTGGAATCAAAAAAGACATTGGCATCATCGGTATGTGCAGAAACCATAAAATAGTGCATACCGTTTGTGGTGGACATGGAATCATACAGAGTTTCACAGGTGTAGGAATAAAAAGGCAGCCGATGGGCCGGTTGGTCGGCAATCCATTCCCAATAATACATTGCACTTTTGAGTTCTGCTAAGCGGTTATTCTTTTTGGACGGTAAAGATTTTTCCTTTTCTTCAGCATTTTGATTATCTGTAATTTGTTCTGTTAGCGGCAATGCCCGCCAAATACTATAATATTCCAAAGAATCAACATTAATATCTAAATCAGACGCTTGCCATCTCAAAGAAATTTTACCACCCTGATCATTAGGCACATCCGTTATACTCTGGAAAATGCCTGAAAAGGTTACTGTATCTTCCAATGAAAAATCAGATCCCATATATCCGTTATCAACAGCTTGTACGTTCCAAAAGATAGTCGGTGGAATATGATTAAGTGTCCAGGAAGTTTGGTGATTGATATTTCCCATTTTTGGTATAAGCCTGTCACCGCTAGCAGCTGACATTGCTGATTTAATTTCTGATCCGCCGGGTGTTGATCCGATGCGTAAATTATAAGTGAGCCCGGACTGAGGTGTTCCCGGATCATTCGAAGCATCCCAATTAAACGATAAGCTAGATGCCTCTATAACTAAATTTTGATTTGAAGGTGTGGATGGTCTTGCATTTATATTGTTGATGTTATTATTA